>SKII01000050.1 GCA_007116505.1 Nitriliruptoraceae bacterium | reverse complement strand
GACCAGCCGCTCGACCAGGCGCTCGACCAGGCGACAGGGCAGACGGTGGCGAGCGACCGCCCGCTGCCCTACAAGCTCCTCACCGGTGGCGTCGACCGGGCGTTCTGCGAGAAGGTCAGCGCTGCGCTCGACGACGGCTACGAGCTGCACGGCTCCCCGACGATGACCGCCCTGCCCGACGGCACCGTCGTCTGCGCGCAGGCCGTCGTGAGGGGCGAGGGGCAGGACGGATGACGCGTCCGCGCGACCCGGACGCGGAGCGGCTCTGGCGGCCGGACACCCAGGCCGTCCGTGGAGGCCTCGAGCGCACGCCGTTCGGTGAGACGTCCGAGGCGCTGCACCTCACCTCCGGCTTCGTGTACTCCTCGGCCGAGGAGGCGCGCGGCGCGTTCAGCGGCGACAACACGCACCATCGCTACACGCGGCTCGGCAACCCGACGCTCGACGTGCTCGAGGAGCGGCTCGCGATCCTCGAGGGGGCGGAGGCGGCCCGTACGACCGCGAGCGGCATGTCGGCCGTGTTCAACGCGCTCGCCTCGATGGTCCGTGCCGGCGACCGGGTCGTCGCCTCGCGCGCGCTGTTCGGGTCGTGCTTCCAGATCCTCACGACGATCCTCCCGCGCTGGGGGGTGACGACCGACCTCGTCGACGGGCACGACCTCGTGCAGTGGGAGGCCGCGCTCGCGCGGCCGGCTCGGGCCGTGTTCCTCGAGACACCGTCGAACCCGATGCAGGACCTCGTCGACGTCGCGGCCGTGTCGGAGCTCGCGCACGCCGCGGGGGCGCGCGTGATCGTCGACAACATCTTCGCGACGCCCGTGCTGCAGCGACCGCTGGACCTCGGTGCGGACGTCGTCGTCTACTCGACCACGAAGCACATGGACGGGCACGGCAGGACGCTCGGTGGCGCAGTGCTCGGCAGTGCCGCCTACGTCGAGACGGAGCTCAACCCGCTCCTGCAGCACACCGGCCCGACGATGAGCCCGTTCACCGCATGGGTGGTGCTCAAGGGGCTCGAGACGCTGCGCATGCGCGTCGAACGGATGACCGCCTCCGCGCTCGACCTCGCCGGCTGGCTGGAGACGCAGGCGGGCGTGACGCTCGTGCGGCATCCCTGGCTGGCCTCGCACCCACAGCACGCGCTGGCCCGCGCGCAGATGTCGGGCGGCGGGTCGATCGTGACCTTCGCCGTCGAAGGTGGGCGTGAGCACGCGTTCGCCGTGCTCGACGCGCTCCGGCTCATCGACCTGTCGAACAACCTCGGGGACTCGCGCACGCTCGCCATCCATCCTGCGACGACGACGCACCTGCGCGTCGGTGCGGAGGAGCGGGCGCGGACGGGTGTGACCGAGGACGTCATCCGCGTCTCGGTCGGTCTCGAGGACGTCGAGGACCTGCGCGACGACCTCGCGTCCGCGCTCAGCTCGGCTGCGGCGCGCTGACCACGTCCGGTCCCCGCCGCCGTCGTGCCGCGAGGACCGTGAGGACCGGCACGATCTGCGTGAGCCCTCCGTAGGCGAGGACGATGGCGCGCACGCCCTCGACGTCGCCCAGGTGCAGGGCCACCAGCGTCAGCGCGAGGCCCACCGCCCGCGCGTTGACCCCGACGATGATGGTGCGGCGCCTGGCCGGGTCGGACGTCACGAGCCGCGACCCGACCGCGACGGCGAGCATCGCGGCGATGCCGATGGGCAGGATGGGACCGGCGAGGAGCAGCAGCGCCTTCGGTTCGATCGCGAGGGCCGTCGTGACCGCGCCGGCGAGCAGGACGTTCGCGCCGCGGGCCGAGGTGGAGAGCAGGCGCGTGAGGCGCTCCTCGGCGACGCCACGCCGCTCGGCCAGGATGCCGAAGGCCCGTCCGATGAGCAGCGGCATGACCGCGAGGCTGAACAGGCTCAGGAGGAGGCTCGCGACGGGGATCGCGATGCCCTCGGGCAGCAGCAGCCCGGTGACGATCGGGACGGTGACGAGGTTGAGTGCACCGAGGCCGACCACGATGCTCACCCCCAGCGCCGTGTCACCCCGGACGAGGCGGCTGAGCACCATCCCGATCGGTCCGCAGGACGACGCCGCGACGATGACGAGCCCGGCCCGGGTGACCGGATCGACCCCGATGATGATGGCCGAACCGATGATGACGGTGGGGAGCAGGATGAGGTCGAGCAGCATGATGCGGACGACGAGTGACGGTTCACGCAGCGGGGCGAGCAGGCGCTGGAGCGGTGTGCGCGCCGCGAGGGTGAGCCCGTTGAGCAGCAGCGACGTGACGAGGAGCGCGGTGTACAGAGCCTCCAGCATCGACCGCACACCTCGCTCGTGGGCCCCGTGGTCGAGAGCCGACGTGACGCTAGCGCTCCTGGTCGGGACTGACCATGGCAGCGACACGCCGGAGGTCCGCGGTCCACTCGTCCCTCGCTGGCCGCTTCTCGTCGAGTCCGTGGAAGACGTGCCAGAAGACGGTGCCGTCGAGCAGCCGGGCGACTCCCCGGCATGGGAGTCCGGGGTCGATGAGGCCGCGCGCCTGCGCGAGGCACACCTGCTCGATGAGCAGGTCACGGGTGCGCTGCTGCAGCTCGGCGAGCTCGTCTCGCAGCGCCTGGTCGGTGCGGCACGCCGCGAGGGTCTCCATCCGTTGCCACATGGCGCCGCGTGACGCCTCCTCCGACATCTTTACGGCGTCCACCTCGAGGGCCTCACGGACCTCCGCCGGGCACGAGGCCTGCTCGAGCAGGGTCGCGAAGCGGGCGATGCTCCGTGCGGATCGCGCGACCTCGAGCCGTACGCGGGCTTCTCGGATGAGGCCGTCCCGTGTCCCGAACATCCGGTGGAAGGCCTGGGGCGAGATCCCCGCCACGGTCCTGAGTCGTGTCGTGTCCACCCCGGACTGACCGTGCTCGCGGAGGGCGCGCACGGTCTCCGCGAGGAGCCGCTCCCGCGCCTCGACGGTCCGGCCGGAGGCGCTCCTCCGGGTGTCGGCCTCGACCTTCGTCGACGCGAGGAGCATCCGTGCCACGGACGCATGGTCGGTCATGGCCTGCGGCCCGACGGCCGCATCCGGATCCGTCCGGGAGATCACCTGCTGCAGCTTCGTGAGGCGGTCCTCCACCTCCTGCGGAAGCCGGCCGATCCTCCCGAACACGTCGGCACGCCACAGGTCGCCGAAGCGTTCCTGCTCCTGCCGCCGGAGGACCGCTGTCGCCTCCGGGGTGAGGAACGCCGACACGAACTCCACGAGGAGCCGGCTCCAGGCGTGGGGGGAGACCTCGGTCCCAGCGATGTCGTCGAGCACGAGTCCCTGGGCGTGCATCGAGACGAGCAGGGCGACCGTGCGCACGTCGACGTCCGGTTCGAGGATGCCGTGCTCCGGCGCGATGTCCACCACGCTGGTGAGATGGTCGGCGAGTGCGGTGTAGCGGTCGCTGATCGTCTCGGTGAGGAGCGGGTCACCGAAGGCGGCGGCGATGGCGGACATCCGGAGCCAGCGCACCTCGCGCCTCTCGGGGCTGAGCATGTCGCCGATCATCCCGAGCATCACGGCCGCGAACGACTCCCGGTCCTCGAGCGCACCCGCGAACACCCCGAGGAACTGCGCGTCGGCCGCGACGGAGCGGGAGTACCGCTCGACGTGTGCGGTGGCGAGCAGGCCCTCGCGACCGCCGAAATGGTGGGTGAGCGAGCCCTGGCTGACGCCGGAGCGCTGCCGGACCGCCTCGAGCGTGACCTGGTCCTCGGTGAACCGCTCGAGCAGCCAGACCGTCGCGTCGATGGCCGCCCTGACCGTCTCCGCCGCGCGCTGCTGTGTTGGGACGGGGAACGGTGCGGTCCGGGTCGGATACCGCCAGCCGCCGCCCATCAGTCGGTGGCGTGGAGCAGAGCGCGGCCACGGTTCACGCTAGGGGCTCCTCG
>SKII01000177.1 GCA_007116505.1 Nitriliruptoraceae bacterium | reverse complement strand
TGCGAGGAGCGCGGCGGCGAGGGCCCATGCGGCGCCGCCGAGCAGCGGTGCCGCGAGGACGGCGACGAGGGTGGCACCGAGCAGCACGAGGGTGCGCTGGCGACGGCGGGCGATCACCGGGTCCTCACGGCGCGCGGCACGCGGCCCGGAGGCCTTGCGGTACCCGGAAGGCACGCTCTGCTGGACCTTGAGACCATCCATCGTGCGCTGGAACCCTCCGACCGACGCCCGGGGTGACGGGCGGAGGCGTGACCGTAGTGCGCCCGGGAGGAGGATGGCGACCCACACCAGGATCAGCAGCAGGAGCGAAGGGTTCGCTCGCACCGGGCCACCGCCTCCCTGGTCCGCGCCGCCCGTACCGGGCCGCGTCCGACCCGTCCGGGACTCGGGGCACTCCGAGTGCAGGAACCGTAACAACCGCGCCCGCACGGGGCGTGGAGGCGGTACCGGTCCGCTCAGGCGAGATCGACGTCGCCGGAGCGTCCACCCGTCTTGCGGACGAGGCGGAGATCGGCGATGACCGCGTCGCGCTGCACGGCATTGACCAGGTCGTACACCGTGAGCGCCGCGACCGATGCGGCGGTCAGCGCCTCCATCTCGACGCCGGTGCGGTCGCGGGCGCGGGCGAGTGCGGTGACGGTCACGGTCCCGGTGTCGCGGTCGACGTCGAGCTCGATGCTCACGCCGGTCAGCGCGACCTGGTGGCACAGCGGGATGAGCTCCGGCGTGCGCTTCGCCGCCTGGATGCCGGCGACACGTGCGAGGGCGATCGCGTCACCCTTCGGCAGCTCACCGTCGGCGAGGAGCCGTGCGGTCGCGGGGGCGAGCTCGATGCGGCAGGTGGCGACGGCGGTCCGCTCGGTGACGTCCTTCGCGCCGACGTCGACCATGCGGGCGGCCCCGCGCTCGTCGAGATGCGTGAGCCGGGCCCGATCGTCGTGCTGCTCGGTGCTCATCAGTCGACGAGCAGCATGACGCGGACCTCGTCACCGACGCGGACCTCGGTGACGGCCTCGGGCACGATCGCGAGACCGTCGGCCTGCGCGATCGACGAGATGACGTGGGAGCCCTGCGCTCCGGTCGGGCGGGCGGCCCAGCCGGAGCCGTCGCGCGTCAGGCGGACGCGCAGGTAGCCGCGCTTGTGCGGCGGGGCGTGCAGCGTCTCCGCCGCACGCGCGACGACGGTCGGGCGGTGCACGTCCCGCCGGCCCTGCAGCGCCCGGATCGCCGGTCGGACGAACACCTCGAACGAGACGAACGACGACACGGGGTTGCCGGGCAGGCCGATGACGGGCGTCGCGCCGATGCGGCCGCGGATCTGCGGCATGCCCGGCCGCATCGCGACGCTGACGGCCTGGACCTCGCCGAGCGCACCGATGACCTCGGGGAGCAGGTCGCGCGTGCCGGCGCTCGCCCCTCCGGTGCAGACGAAGAGGTCCGCGTGCCCGAGGTTCGACTCGAACGCCTCGGTGAGCGCGGCGACGTCGTCGCGCACCACGCCGGTCACGAACGGCACGCCGCCGGTCGCCCGCACCATGGCGGCGAGCATCGGTGCGTTCGAGTCGCGCAGCTGCCCGGGCCCCGGCTCACGCTCGGCGGGGACGAGCTCGTCGCCGGTCGACATGATGACGACGCGCGGCGCGGGCAGGCAGGAGATCGTGGTGACCCCGGCGGCGCTCAGCAGCGCGACGTCCGCAGGCGAGATGCGCCGACCCGCTGCGACGAGCTCGCGCCCGGGCACGAGGTCCTCGCCGGCGCGACGGATGTTGTCGCCGACCCTGGGGGGGAGGTGGAAGACGACGGTCGCCCCCTCGTCCTCGGCGACGGTGACCTCGACGGGCACGATCGCGTCAGCACCGGGCGGCACGGTCGCTCCGGTCATGATGCGCACGCACGTACCGCGCGCCACCGTCGGAGCCTCCGCGTCCCCGGCAGCGACCTCCCCGACGACGGTCAGGCGGACGGGCCGCTCGCGCGACGCACCGGCGAGGTCGTCGGCGACGACCGCGTAGCCGTCCATCGCGGAGTTGTCGAACGCCGGCAGGGTCACGGCGCACGTCGCCGGCTCGGCGAGGATGAGTCCGAGCCCGTCCCCCGTCCGCAGGTCGATCGGTGCGGGACGGGGCAGCATCGCGAGGATCGCCTCGAGGTGCTCCTCGACGGGGACGAGGAGGTGGGCGGGGGTGACCTCGTCACGCCCGTGACCGATGAACCCGCTCATGCGTCGCTCCCGCCCGCGGCGCGTGCCCGGGCCTCGAGGTCGTCGAGGTGATCGCGCAGCCAGGCGACCAGGTCGGGGCCGAGGTCGGGACGCCGTGCGGCGAACGACAGCCCGGCCGTGAGGAACCCGAGCCGCTCTCCCGCGTCGTGGCGGGGCTCGTCGAGCACGACGCCGACGAGGGGCCGCTCAGCGGCGAGGGTGCGCAGCGCGTCGGTCAGCTGGATCTCGCCGCCACGCCCGGGCGGCGTGGTGCGCAGCACGTCGAGGATGCGGCCGGGCAGCACGTAGCGGCCGATGATGGCGAGGTCGGACGGGGCGGTGCCGGGCGCGGGCTTCTCGACGAGGTCGCCGATGAGGACCTCGCCCTCCCGCTCACCGGGCTGCACGTCGGCCACGCCGTACTGCGACAGCCGCTGCGGGTCCTCGACGCGCATCAGCGCGACGACGGCGACGCCGGTCCGCTCGTGCGCGGCGACCATGCGCGACAGGAACGTCGAGTCCGGCTCGAGCAGGTCGTCACCGAGCAGCACGGCGAACGCGTCGTCCTCGCCGACGTGACCGGCCGCCATGAGCACGGCATGTCCGAGACCGAGCGGCTCCGGCTGGCGGACGGAGTGGATGGTGGCGAGGTCGGCGAGTCCCCGGACCTCGGCGAGCGCAGCGTCCTGGCCCTTCGCGGCGAGCGCGGCCTCGAGGTCGAGCCGCCGGTCGAAGTGGTCCTCGATGGCGGACTTCCCCGCTGCGGTGACGAGCAGCACGTCGCCGATGCCGTTGCGGACCGCCTCCTCCACGATGTACTGGATGGAGGGGCGGTCGACGATCGGCAGCATCTCCTTCGGTACCGCCTTGGTGGCGGGCAGGAAGCGCGTGCCGAGGCCGGCGACGGGCACGACGGCGGTACGGACCACGTCGCCTCCTGCTCGCTCTGCTCGCTGCCTCGTCGATGCTGCCGCGGCGCTCGAGCGTACTCGCAGGGCCCCCGCGGGCCCGTGAGGACGACGACCGTCCGTCCGGTCCGCGACCTACGCTCGGTGCAGCGAGCGAGCATCGGTGCACGAGGCAGGCGCCGCGTGATGTCCGGGAGGCGACGGGTGAGCCGGGTGAGCGGGTGAGCCGGGTGAGCGGGTGAGCCGGGTGAGCGATGACGCGAAGCGGGGGCTGCGGCGACAGCTCCTCACCGAGCGGCGGGGGCTCGACGCGGCCGCGGTCGCCGAGGCCTCGCGCGCGGTCGTCGCGACGCTGCGGGCCCTCCCGGAGCTCAGCCAGCCCGAGCGGCCGCTCGGCGTGCTGCTCTACGCCGCCGACCCCGACGAGGTGTGCCTCGACGAGCTGCTGGCAGCACCACCCGACGGCTGGCGCGTCCTGCTGCCACGGGTCGTCGGCGAGGGGATCGAGGTCGTCGCGCATCTGCCGGGCGCAGAGCTCGTCGCCGGCGCGTACGGCGTCCGCGAGCCGGTCGGGCCGGCGCTCGGCCACGAGGCCATCGACGCCGTCGTCGTCCCCGGGGTCGCCTTCACGCCGGACGGCGAGCGGCTGGGCCGTGGGGGTGGCTTCTACGACCGGCTGCTCGCGGCCCGCGGTCCGGTCCGCACCGTCGGCGTCTGCATGGAGCGGTTCGTCCTCGACGAGCTGCCGCGCTCACCGCACGACGCCGCCGTCGACATGGTCGTCACGGATGCGTCCATCCGGCGCAGGAGCGCGCCCGCCGGCGCCGG
>SKII01000052.1 GCA_007116505.1 Nitriliruptoraceae bacterium | reverse complement strand
CATCCCCGAGATCGGGCTGCCCGGCCAGGAGCGGATCAAGGCGGCGCGGGTCCTGCTCGTCGGGACGGGTGGGCTCGGCTCGCCGCTCGCCCTCTACCTCGCTGCTGCGGGCGTCGGGACGATCGGGCTCGTCGATGACGACGTGGTCGACGCCTCGGACCTGCAGCGCCAGGTCATCCATGGCACGAGCGACATCGGCACGCACAAGCTCGAGTCGGCGCTCGCCAGCATCAAGGACATCAACCCGAACGTGAACGTCGAGCTGCACCGGACGTTCCTCACGAGCGAGAACGCGCTCGACATCGTGTCCCGCTACGACGTGGTCGCGGACGGGACCGACAACTTCCCGACCCGCTACCTGGTCAACGACGCGTGCGTGCTGACGGGGACGCCCAACGTGTACGGGTCGATCTTCCGCTTCGAGGGCCAGTTGAGCGTCTTCTGGGCGGAGGAGGGGCCCTGCTACCGCTGCATGTACCCGGAGCCGCCACCGCCGGGCATGGTGCCCAACTGCGCCGAGGGCGGGGTGTTCGGGGTGATGGCCGGGCACATCGGGACGGCGCAGGGCATCGAGGTGCTCAAGGTCATCACCGGCGTCGGGCGCAGCATGGTCGGACGGCTCGGCGTCTACGACGCGCTCGAGCAGGACTGGACCTACGTCAAGGTCCGCAAGGACCCTCGCTGCCCCGTGTGCGGCCCCGAGCCGACCGTGACGGAGCTCATCGACTACGAGGACTTCTGCGGCGTGCCCGCGCACGACCGGACGGTCGCCGGTGACGACGACCTCGACGGCATCGAGATCCTCCCGACGGAGTACGTCGAGATCGCCGACCGTGACGGCGTCGTCCTCATCGACGTCCGCGAGCCGCACGAGTACGAGATCAACCGCATCCCCGGGGCGATCCTCATCCCCAAGGACACCCTCGCGGGGCGGCTCGCCGAGCTCGACATCGACGCCGAGTACGTCGTCCACTGCAAGGGTGGCGTGCGGTCCCTCGACTCCGTACAGCTCCTGCGGGGGGCGGGCTTCCGCGCCCGCTCGATGCGCGGCGGCATCGACCTCTACGCCCGGCAGGTCGACCCGAGCATCCCCGTCTACTGAGGGTCCTCCTGAGGGTCCGAGGATCTCCCGGGCAGGACCCGCAGGGCGGTGATCTCGACCGCGAGGTCGATCGTCGCCCCGGGGCCCGGGAGGGTCGATGGGTCCTCCACGCGGACGGTGACGACCTCGCCGCCACCGATGCGCGCCTCGACGCGGTGGTGGTCGCCCGCGAACCGCACCTCGACGAGCTGCGCCGTGAGCATCGGGGCCGGCGAGGGGTAGGGCGCCGCGTCGTCCGTAGCGCGTGCGACCCGGAGCGCGGCGTGCGGGATGAGCAGGCGGCCGACCCCGTGCCGGCCCTCGGTCGGGTGCGTCAGCGGCAGCGTCCCGAAGGTCCCTCGGGCCACCCCGTCCGCGATGTCCGCCTCGAGCAGCGGCCCCACGCCGAGGAACGATGCCACGGCGGCGTCGGCAGGGTCACGCCAGAGCCGCTCGGGCACGTCGAGCTGGCGCACGGTGCCCTCCACCATCACCGCGATGCGGTCTGCTGCCCGCAGGGCCTCCTGCTGGTCGTGCGTGACGAGCAGCGCACCGATGCCCTCGGCGCGGACGAGACCGGGCAGCTCCGCCGCGAGCCGCTCACGCAGCGGCCGGTCGAGGCTCCCGTAGGGCTCGTCGAGCAGCAGCAGCCGTGGCCGGGCGGCGAGCGCGCGTGCGAGGGCGACACGCTGCTGCTCGCCGCCGCTCAGCTCGTCGACCGCGCGGTCGGCGAGGTGGGTGAGGCCCACGTCGGCGAGTGCTCGTGCCACACGAGCCTCGGCGACCTCCGCGTCGACACCCTGCATCCGGGGCCCGAACGCGACGTTCCCGGCGACGTCGCGATGCGGGAACAGCGCGTGGTCCTGGAACACGAGACCGACGCCGCGCTGCTCGACGTCGACATCGGCCATGTCGCGCCCGCCGATGGCGATCCGTCCTTCGCGCAACGGGTGCAGGCCCGCCACGCACCGCAGCAGCGTCGACTTCCCGCTGCCGCTCGCTCCGAGCAGTGCCACGACCTCTCCGGGCCGCACGTCGAGCGTCGCCCCGGTCAGCACGTCGGGGTCGCGGCCGTAGCCGGCGGAGAGCCCCGATACCTCGAGCACCATGTCAGAACCTCCCGACGGATCCGACGCGGACCCGGTCGATGAGCATCACGACCACACCGGTGATGACCGCGAGCACGACCGAGAGCGCCATCGCGCGTCCGAGGTTGATGGCGCCGGGGAGTCCGAGGGCGCGGTGGATCGCGACGGGCACGGTCGGGTTCGACGCGCGGGCGACGAAGATGGTCGCACCGAACTCACCGACGGTGACGGCGAACGAGAAGCCGGCGGCGACGAGTCCCGCGCGCGAGACGATGGGGAGGTCGACCTCGCGCCACACGCGCCGCGGCGTCGCGCCGAGCGTCGCCGCCGCCTCGCGCAGCCGCTCGTCGATGCCCCGCAGCACCGGCAGCATCGTCCGTACGACGAAGGGGATGGCGACGAGCGCCTGCGCCAGCGGGACGAGCAGGACCGCGCCGCGGCCCGCCAGCGGCCCGGACCGGAAGGCGAGCAGGAGTCCGAGCCCGAGCGTGACCGCGGACGTGCCGAGCGGGAGCATCAGCGCGCCGTCCATGACCCGTCCCGCACGGCCGCCCTGCACGGCGGCGAGCGCGGCCGTCGTCCCCACCAGCATGGCGATGAGCGTCGCGGCCGCGGCGAACAGGAGGGAGTTCCTCACCGCGAGAGCCGGCGCGATGCTCATCACGGCCTCCCGGGTCGGTGCTCCGAGCGTGCGGAAGTGCGCGAGCCCCCAGCCGTCGCCGACGCGCAGCGACCGCTCGACGAGCGCCAGCAGTGGGACGCCCTGGACGAGGGCCAGCAGCCCGACCGCGCCGACCACGGCCGCCCGGTCTGCTGGGCCTGCCACGGGCCGCAGCGACGTCGCTGCCCGTGCGAGCGGGCGGGCGGCATGCCGCCGGCGCGTGCGGTCGTAGATGCCGAGCGTCGCGACCACCGCGAGCAGCTGGACGACCGAGAGCGCCGCGGCCGTGCGGAGGTCGAGGCGCTGCGCGGTGGCCCGGTGGATCTCCACCTCGAGCGTCGACCGCCCGGGACCTCCGAGGATGAGGACCACGCCGAACGACGTGAAGGTGAACAGGAACACGACCGCCGCCGCGGCGCCGATCGCCGGACGCAGACGGGGGAGCGTCACCTCCCGGAACGCCCGCAGAGGAGACGCCCCGAGCGTGCGGGCGGCCAGCACCGGGGCCGCATCGAGGTGCCGCCACAGGCCCCCGACGGTCCGGACGACGACCGACACGTTGAAGAAGACGTGCGCGAGCACGATGGCCGCGGTCGTGCGCCGGAGGTCGACGACGGGGGAGAGCCTCCCGAGGAGCGCGACGAAGGCCGTGCCGACGACGACGGTCGGGAGGACGAACGGCACGAGCGTCGCCGCCTCGAGCATGCGGCGTCCACGGAACTCGATGCGGCTCAGCACGGCAGCGACCGGCAGACCGACGGCGAGCGTCAGCAGCGTCGACGCGACGGCCTGCGTGAGG
Source organism: Nitriliruptoraceae bacterium (assembly GCA_007116505.1). The sequence continues at coordinate 352 of SKII01000052.1, read as the reverse complement.
GTGAAGCGTGCGACGCCGCGCAGGTACGGGTCGAGGAGGACGTCGCGCAGCGGCGCGAGTGGGGACGCGTCGACCCCGAGGCCGCGCGCGAGGACGAGCGTGAGCGGCCAGACGAACAGGACCGCGAGGAAGACGAGCGGGCCGACGGCGAGTGCCGCACCGCGGCCCCGCCGACCGGCCCGCCCGTCGTGGCTCACCGCAGCACCGTCGCCGTGAAGCGTGCGATCCAGCCCTCACGTCCCGCGTCGATGCGGGCCGGGTCCATGAGGACCGGACGCTCGGGGAGCAACGCGTGGGTGGCGAACACCTCGGGGAGCTCGACGTCGGTGCGGGCGGGGAAGACGAACATCGT
>SKII01000130.1 GCA_007116505.1 Nitriliruptoraceae bacterium | reverse complement strand
TGGCGCTTTTCACCACCATGCCGGGCGCCGCCTCGCGCAGGCCCTGTTCAGCGAGGCGCCGGGCCGTGCCCTCGTGACCGTCACCCCGGAGCGCGCCGCCGTGCTGAAGGAGCGTGCGGACCTCGCCGGCGTCGGCGCGCTGCGCCTCGGGACGGTCGGCGGTGCAGCGGTCGAGATCGTCGGCGTCACGACGCTCGACCTCGCCGAGCTGACCACGGATCACCGCGGTGCGCTGCACGTCGCGCTCGGAGAGAGCGACGCGGAGGAGGGCGCATGAGCGGCTCACCCGACGACCTCGAGATGCAGGACCTCGCCCGGCTCGGTGAGGGGCCGCGCTGCGAGTGCGGCGTGTTCGGCGTCTACGCGCCCGGCGAGGACGTCGCCACGCTCACCTACTTCGCGCTGTTCGCGCTGCAGCACCGCGGGCAGGAGTCCGCCGGCATCGCCGTGTCCGACGGGGCGCGCACGGTCGTGCACCGCGAGATGGGGCTCGTGTCGCAGGTCTTCGGCCCGTCCGACCTCGCCGCGCTCGACGGGCACCTCGCCGTCGGCCACTGCCGCTACTCGACGACCGGCGCGTCGTCGTGGGCGAACGCGCAGCCCGTCTACCGCGAGTCGGCCCGCGGCACACGCATCGCCCTGGGGCACAACGGCAACCTCGTGAACACCGCCGAGCTCGCGCGCGGCCTCGTCCCGGCGCCCGGCACGGACTCCGAGCTGATGGCCCGCCTGATCGGCGAGCGTGAGGACCTCCGTCTCGAGGACGCCATCGTCGCCGTCGCGCGGGAGCTGCGTGGCGCGTTCAGCGTCGTCGTGTCCGACGAGCGTCGGCTGTACGCGTTCCGCGACCCCAACGGCGTCCGGCCGCTGCAGATCGGCCGGCTGCCCGGCGGCGGATGGGTGTTCGCGTCGGAGACCGCCGCCATCGACATCGTCGGCGCGGTCCTCGTGCGCGACGTGGAGCCGGGAGAGCTCGTCATGGTCGACGCCGACGGCCTGACGAGCCGACGCTTCGCCGAGGCGACGCCGACGTTCTGCCTGTTCGAGTGGGTCTACCTCGCACGGCCAGACCACCGTCAGGACGGCGCGAGCGTGCTCAGCTCCCGCCGGCGCATGGGCGAGCGGCTCGCCGCCGAGGCTCCGGCCGACGCCGACATCGTCATCCCCGTCCCCGAGGCCGGGCGCGACGCGGCCGCCGGCTACGCGGCCGCCTCGGGCATCCCGTTCGCCGACGGGCTCGCGAAGAACCGCTACGTCGGGCGCACGTTCATCCAGCCGACGCAGTCGCTCCGCCAGCTCGGCATCCGCCTCAAGCTCTCCCCCGTGCGCGAGGTCGTCGAGGGGAAGCGGCTCGTCGTCGTCGACGACTCGATCGTGCGCGGCAACACGTCGCGCCAGCTCGTCGCCATGCTGCGCGCCGCCGGCGCGGCCGAGGTGCACCTGCGCATCACGTCGCCGCCGCTCACCGACCCGTGCTACTACGGCATCGACATGGCGTCGCGCGCCGAGCTGATCGGCGCGGACATGGACGTCGAGCAGATCCGCGCGTTCGTGGGCGCCGACTCGCTCCACTACCTCTCCCTCGACGGGCTCGTCGATGCGGTCCCGCAGCGCGCCGACGAGCTGTGCAGCGCCTGCTTCACCGGCCGCTACCCGATCCCCGTCCCGGCGGAGGAGGCACGGCTCACGCAGGTCGCGCTCGACCTCGACGGGGGCGACGCCGGGTGAGGCTGCGGCCGGCGCCCGAGGAGCGACGCCGGGCTGCGCTGCTGCTCGGCCTGGCCCTGCCCGCGATCGGCAGCCTCGTCTCCGACCCGCTGATGGGGCTCGTCGACACGGCCGTCGTCGGGAGGATCGGTGCGGCGGAGCTCGGTGGGCTCGGCCTCGCCGTCGCCGTGCTGTCGACCGTCGCCTGGGTGTTCAACTTCCTCGTCTACGGCACGACCTCCGCGGTCGCGCGTGCGCTCGGTGCGAGGGACGCCGCCGCCGCGCAGCGCCGGATCCGCGCGGCGGTCCGCACGGCGCTGCTCGTCGGTGCGGTCGTCGGGGGACTGCTGTTCGTCGCCGCGCCGCGGCTGCTGGGGCTGCTCGGTGCCGTCGACGCGCTCGTCGGGCCCGGCGCCGACTACCTGCGCGTGCGTGCGCTCGGCGTGCCGCTGCTGATGCTCACCTACGTCGGGCATGGGGCGTTCCGCGGGGCATCGGACACGCGCACGCCGCTCGTGATCGCCGTCGGCTCGAACGTGGTCAACGCCGTGCTGACCATCACCCTCGCCGGCCCGTTCGGGATCGTCGGGGTCGCCGCCGCGACCGTCGTCGCGGAGGGCATCGCCGTGCTGGCCTTCCTCGTGCTCCTGCCCCGCGTCGGTGTCGCACGGGCGGGCCTGCTGCGCGCGGGCGGTGGCACCCCCGGCGGTGCGCTCCGCGACGACCTGGCCGAGATCATCACGCTGCTGCGCGTCGGTCGGGACCTGTTCCTGCGGACGGGAGGCCTGACGCTCGGGCTGCTCGCGGTCAGCGCGGCGGCCGCACGGGTCGGCGTCGCGACGTCCGCGGCGCACCAGGTGCTCAAGCAGGTCATGATGCTCGGCTCGTTCGCGCTCGACGCGATGGCCGTCGCCGGGCAGGCGACGGTGGGGACCGCGCTCGGCCGGGGCGACCGTGCGGAGGCGCGTGCGCTCGGTCGCACGACGGCGCGGCTCGGTGCGGTCGGAGGGGTGACCATCGCGGCGCTGCTGCTGCTCGCTGCCGACGTCGTCCCCCGCCTGCTGACCGACGACGCCGAGGTGCTCGCGACGGTGGCGACCGCGTGGTGGCTGCTGGCCCTCGGCCACCTCATCACCGGCGTCGTGTTCTCGCTCGACGGCGTGCTGATGGGTGCGGAGGACTACCGCTACCTGCGCGACACGACCGCGGTCGCGGCGCTCCTCGCCGGTGGCGCCGCACAGGTCGTCGCCTCGATGGGCGGCACGCTCGTGCTGCTGTGGGTGTGCGTGCAGGCGATGATGCTGCTGCGCTTCGTCGCGCTCGTCGCGCGGCTGCGCGGCACGCGCTGGCTCGAGGTCGCCGCGCCGGCCGCATGACCGCCTGACCGCATGACCGGGTGGCCGTCAGGCGCGTGACCGTCAGGCGCCTGACGCGTCGGACCTCCCGATCCAGGGCGGTGCGGGCGCCTCGATGCGGGCGAGCGGCGACGCGACGGTCCCGAAGCGCTCATCGCGCGCGTTCCACGAGCGCCATGCGGCGGTGATCTCGTCGCGGTCCCGCGCGACGAAGTTCCACCACATCACGACGGGACTGTCGAGCGGCTCACCACCGAGCAGCAGGATCCTCGTACCACCCTGACGCACGGTGAGCACGACCTCGTCGAGGCCGGCGGGGAGGAGCGCGAGCGAGCCCGGCTCGACGACGTGCCCGCCGACGAGCACGGGCGCGTCGATCGGTGCGACCGCATGCTCGGATGCGGCATCGAGCGGCACGGTCGTCGCTCCCGGCGCGAGTAGGACGTCCGCACCGACGAGCGGCGTGTCCGCGCGCGCCGGCGAGCGGACACCACCGTGCCCGCCGGCGAGGCAACCGACCAGCAGCGTCGCCTCCGACGTGCCTCCGCTGCCAGCGAGCTCGACGCGTGGGAGCTCGGCGTGGTGCTCGAACGCGGACGTGCCGTGTCGCGTGCCCTCCGGCTGCGCGATCCACAGCTGCGCGCCGCGGAACGGTGGATGCGCGGCGAGCTCCGCGTGCGAGATGCCGTGCCCGGCCGTCATCAGGTTGAGCTGGCCGGCGCGGATGACCTGCTCCGTACCGAGCGAGTCGGTGTGCAGCGCCTCGCCCTCGAGCAGCCACGTCACAGTCGAGAGGCCGATGTGCGGGTGCGGTCCGACCTCGAGCGGGTCGGGGTCGTGCATGTCGACGGGGCCGAGCAGGTCGACGAAGCACCACGCGCCAACCGTACGCCGACCCTTCGTCGGCAGCACGCGCACGACGTCCAGTCCACCCACGTCGGCGCGCCGGCCCTCGCGGACCTCGACGTGCTCGCAC
>SKII01000076.1 GCA_007116505.1 Nitriliruptoraceae bacterium | reverse complement strand
CTCCTGCCGCCGGAGAGCCGGCGTGTCACGGCCGAGGCGGAGCTGGGCCTCATCATCGGGCGGACCGCGTGGCAGGTCGAGGAGGAGGACGCGCTCGACCACGTCGCAGCCGTCCTCTGCATCCTCGACCAGACGGCGGAGGACGTGCTGCAGCGCAACCCGCGGTTCCTCACCCGCTCGAAGAACTACCCCACGTTCCTGTCCCTCGGCGCAGAGGTCGTCACGACCGACGAGGTGCGCGATCCGACCCGGGGGCTCAACCACCTCCGTGTCGCGACGTGGCACAACGGGTCCCTGCACCGCGAGAACGTCGTCGATGACATGGCGTTCGACCCCGCCGCGCTCGTCGCCTTCCACAGCCGCGTGTTCCCCCTCCAGCCGGGTGACGTGATCCTGACCGGTACCCCCGGCGCGGTCGTGGTCGAGGACGGCGACGTCGCCGAGTGCCGGATCGAGGGCGTCGGGACGCTCGTCAACCCGGTTCGGCGTCCGAGAGGCTGACGGCTCAGGGGCCGCCTCCCCCGGATCCGTCCTCTAGCCTCGTGCGGTCGTGCCCGCGGTTCCGCTCAGGGAGACGGAGAGGTGGACGGACCGGATGATGTGCACGGGACCCGGTCGGCGGTCCGATCTCCCTCGTCGCTCCGCGAGGTCCTCCATGGGTGACGGACGATGACGGAGCTGACGCGGGACCTGGTCGACCGGCTCGCGGCGGTCGGCGTCACCGCGGACTCGGCCACCCGGCGTCGGGCCGAGTACTCCTACGACGCCTCGCTCTACCGCGTGACCCCGCTCGCGGTGGCCTTCCCTCGGGACGCGGACGACGTCGCGGCGGCGGTGAACGTCGCACGTGAGCTCGGGGTCCCGGTGACGCCTCGAGGCGGGGGCACCTCGATCGCGGGGAACGCGGTCGGGCCCGGACTCATCATCGACCTGTCGAGGCGGGTCGACCGCATCCGTCGCATCGATCCGGAGTCCCGTGTCGCGCAGGTCGATCCGGGCGTCGTGCTCGACGACCTGCAGCGCGCCGCGGCGCCGCACGGACTCCGGTTCGGCCCCGACCCCTCGACGCATGACCGCTGCAGCATCGGGGGCATGATCGGCAACAACGCCTGCGGATCGCGGGCGCTCGGCTTCGGGCGCACCGTCGACCACGTCGAGGGACTCGATGTCGTGACCGGCGACGGTCAGCGCCAGCGGGTCGGCAGCGATGCCGACGACGGGGGGCGCGCGCTCACCGGACGTGCAGGCGTGCTCGTCGATCGGCACGCCGACCTCGTGAGGGCGCAGCTCGGTCGCTTCTCCCGCCAGTCCTCGGGGTACGGCCTCGAGCATCTGCTGCCGGAGAACGGGGTCGACCTCGCGCGTGCGATCGTGGGGACCGAGGGCACGGTCGGCATCGTCGTCGGAGCGACCCTGGGACTCGTCGACGTGCCGCGCGTGTCCGCGCTCGTCCTGCTGGGCTATCCGGACATGGCCTCGGCCGCGGACGCGGTCACGCCGCTCCTGCGGCACCGTCTCGTCGCGCTGGAGGGTCTCGATGCGCGGATCGTGGACGTCGTGCGACGCACCGGATCCCCGGTCCCGGACCTCCCGCGCGGCGAGGGCTGGCTGTTCGCCGAGGTCCCCGCCGACAGCGAGGACGAGGCACGTGCGGCCGCGGCCGCCGTCGTCCGTGACAGCGGAGCATCGGGGTCGCGGGTGGTGCTCGACGCCACGGAGTCGCGCGCGCTCTGGCGCATCCGTGAAGCGGGAGCGGGGCTGATCACCCGCGGACGCGAGGAGACGGCGCATGCCGGGTGGGAGGACGCCGCCGTCCCACCGGAGCGGCTCGGGGAGTACCTCCGCGTCTTCGACGAGCTGCTCGACGGGCACGGCTTCGAGGGGGTCCCGTACGGGCACTTCGGGGACGGCTGCGTGCACGTGCGCATCACGTTCCCGCTCGGCCGCACCGGTGGTCGCGCGGCCTACCGCGCGTTCGTCGAGGAGGCCGCCCGGCTCGTGACGCGGTTCGGGGGATCGCTCTCCGGCGAGCACGGCGACGGTCGCGCACGGAGCGAGCTGCTCGCGATCATGTACGACGAGCCGACCCGTGATCTCTTCGCCGCGTTCAAGGGCCTGCTCGACCCGGGCGACGTGATGAACCCCGGGGTCGTCGTCCGTCCCCGGCCGGTCGACGCGGACCTCCGGACCGAGCGTCCGCTGGAGCTCGCGACGGGTGGAGGCTTCGCGAGCCTGGCGGACGGCGGGCTCGCGGAGGGTGTCAGCGGCTGCATCGGCGTCGGGAACTGCCGCGCGCACGAGCATGGCGAGGGACGGGTGATGTGTCCGTCGTTCGCGGCGACGCGCGACGAACGTGACTCGACCCGCGCTCGTGCGCGCGTCCTCCAGGAGATGCTCGACGGGGAGCTCGTCACCGGCGGATGGGCCGCCCCGGAGGTCGAGGAGTCGCTCGACCTGTGCCTCGCGTGCAAGGGCTGTGCGTCCGACTGCCCTACGGGCGTCGACATGGCGACGTACAAGGCGCAGGTGCTCCATGAGCGCTACCGCGGCCGGCTGCGGCCGCTGACGCACTACACGCTCGGCTGGCTGCCGCGCTGGACGCGCCTCGCCGCGCGTGCGCCACGGCTGGCCGCGCGCCTCACCGCACCGGGTCCGCTCGCACGCATCGGTGCGCGGCTCGCCGGCATCGACCACCGTCGCAGCGTGCCCCGCTTCGCCCCGCGCACGCTGCGCGGCTGGTTCGCCGCCCGCACCGACGCGCCGTCCGACGTCGCGACCCGGCCGCGCGTCATGCTCTTCGTCGACACGTTCACCGACGCGTTCCGTCCCGAGGTCGGCGAGGCCGCGGTGCGCGTGCTCGAGGACGCGGGGCTCGCCGTCGAGTTCTCCCCACCGACCGGCTGCTGCGCGCTCACCTGGATCAGCACCGGGCAGCTCGACGCCGCACGCGACATCCTCCGCCGCACCGTCGACGGGCTCGACGCCGCAGCATCGGCCGGTGTCCCCATCGTCGGGCTCGAGCCCTCCTGCACGGCGACGCTGCGCTCCGATGCGCTCGAGCTCCTCGGGCCGGACGACCCGGCGGCGGCGCGCGTGGCCGCCGCGACGCGCACGCTGGCCGAGGTGCTCGCGACCCGGCGTCCGGCTTGGCAGCCGCCGCGGCTCGAGGGGGAGCGGGCCGTCGTGCAGCCCCACTGTCACCAGCACGCCGTCCTCGGGTTCGGCGCGGACCGCGGGCTGCTCACCGCCTGTGGGGTGGAGGTCGAGGTGGTCGGCGGCTGCTGCGGGCTCGCCGGGAACTTCGGGGTCGAGCGCGGCCACTACGACGTCTCCGTCGCGGTCGCGGAGAACGAGCTGCTGCCCGCTCTGCGGGGGCTCGACGCCGAGGGGACCGTGCTCACCGACGGCTTCTCCTGCCACCTCCAGGTCGGCGAGCTCGCCGGTAGGCGCGGTGAGCATCTCGCGGAGCTCCTCGACCGCGCGATCCGGGCCCGGGACGGCAGGTGAGGGAGGGCTACCCTCACCTGGACACCTAAATCGTCCCGAGGAGTCCTCCACATGGCGTACGAGCAGTCCGAGAGCAAGTGCCCCGTCAGCGGCGCGCGAACGACCTTCGAGGGTCCGTCCGTGCAGAGCTGGTGGCCCGAGCAGCTGAACCTCCGCATCCTCCACCAGGAGCCCGCGGTCGCGAACCCGCTCGGCGAGGACTTCGACTACCGCGAGGCGTTCGCCGGGCTCGACTACGACGCGCTCGTCGCCGACCTCGACGCGCTCATGACCGACTCTCAGGACTGGTGGCCGGCCGACTTCGGTCACTACGGCGGCCTCTTCATCCGCATGGCGTGGCACTCGGCCGGCACGTACCGCGTCGCGGACGGCCGTGGCGGCGGGGGGGCGGGCGCGCAGCGCTTCGCGCCGCTGAACAGCTGGCCGGACAACGCCAACCTCGACAAGGCGCGCCGCCTGCTGTGGCCGATCAAGCAGAAGTACGGCAACGCGATCTCGTGGGGCGACCTCATGATCCTCGCGGGCAACCGTGCGCTCGAGACGATGGGCTTCACGACGTTCGGCTTCGCCGGCG
>SKII01000129.1 GCA_007116505.1 Nitriliruptoraceae bacterium | reverse complement strand
GTCCGCCCCGGCCGCCCCTGTCCGCAAGGGGGGCGGACGTCCGACGGCGCACCGCCCGGGCATCTAGACTGCCCGGATGCCGAAACCGCCGAACGTCAGGGCGGCCAGGACCTCAGAGCGCCCCTCCGCGTGCCGCCCCCTCCACGTCCTGGTCCTCGCCGCCGTCGCGCTCCCGCTCATCGCCCTCGTCCCGGTCGCCACTGGGTCGCCCGACACGGGACGGGCCGACGGCGTCGTGGCCCCGACCCCAGGGCGGATGACCGAGCCGGCCCCCGATGCGGGCGTCTCCGCGGTCCACCACGTCACGGTGGTCGACGGCGCCGACGTCCTCGTGGCGGTCACCGACGCGGACACCGTCGAGGGGGCGCTCGCCACCCTCGGCATCGAGCGCGGCGAGCTCGACCTCGTCGAGCCGGCCCTCCACGCGCCGCTCGGGGAGCGGCCGGTGATCACCATCCGGCGGGTCGAGATCGTCGAGGAGCAGGTCGAGCTCGAGATCCCCCGGAGCGTCGTCCGCACGGAGGACCCGCGGCTCGTGCGTGGCGTCGTCCGCGTGGAGCGTCGCGGTGAGGTCGGTCTCCTCCGCGAGACGCATGAGGTCGTCCTCGTCGCGGGCGAGGAGGACTCCCGCACCATCGTCGCGAGCGAGGTCGTGAGGGAGCCGGTCGACCGCATCGAGCGCATCGGGACGCGCGTGCTCTCCGGCGACGCCGTGTGGGACGAGCTCGCACGCTGCGAGGCTGGCGGCCGCTGGGACACCGTCCGTGAGATCGGCGGACGCATCGCCTACGCAGGCGGTCTGCAGTTCTCCCCGCGCACGTGGCGCGCGTTCAAGCCATCGGGCTTCCCGGAGGAGCCGCAGGTGGCGACGAGGGAGCAGCAGATCGTCGTCGGTGAGCGCGTCCTCGCGCGGCAGGGCTGGGGTGCCTGGCCCTCCTGCTCCCGGCGGCTCGGCCTGCGATGACCGCGCTGCTGACCCCGAGCGCGGCCCGGGCCATCCTCGACGCGCACGGGCTCGCGACGCGCAAGCGCGACGGGCAGCATCTCCTCGTCGACCCCAACACCGTCCGCCGCATCGTCGACGCGGCCGCCCTCCGACGTGAGGACGTCGTCGTCGAGGTCGGACCCGGCATCGGATCGTTGACCCTCGGGCTGGCCGCCGTCGTCGACCGGGTCGTCGCCGTCGAGATCGACGCCGGCTTCGTGACCGCGCTCGCCGACGTCCTCGCCGACGTCCCCGGCGTCGAGGTCGTCCATGCCGACGCGCTGGCCGTGGACCTCGCCGTGCTCGCCGGGGGAGGCCCGGTGCGCATGGTCGCGAACCTGCCCTACAACGTCGCGACGCCGATCGTCATCGAGGCGCTCGCCGGCGGCGCGTTCACCGACCTGTTCGTGATGGTGCAGCGCGAGGTGGGGGAGCGCTGGGCCGCGGTCCCTGGCGACGCGACCTACTCGGGCGTGAGCGCGAAGCTCGGTGTCCTCGCCGACGTCCGCGTCGAGCTGCAGATCCCCCGCGCGGTCTTCCTGCCGGTCCCCAACGTGGACAGCGTCATGGTCCGGCTCGTCCGGCGTCCCGACGCGCCGGACGCGGCCGGCTTCGCGCGCTTCGCCGCGGTCGTCGACACGGCCTTCTCTCAGCGCCGCAAGACCCTCCGCAACACGCTGCGGGCGCTCGGCTCGTCGGAGGAGGTCGCCGCGGCGGCCGCCGCCGCGGGCATCGACCTCGCGCACCGGGCTGAGCAGGTCGACCCTGCCGGCTTCGTGCGTCTCACGACAGCGCTCGGCGCCGGCGGGCATGGCATCGGCGACGCCCCGTAGGATGAGGGCGTCGCAGGGGCAGCGGCATCCGGAGCGCCAGGAGCGCCGGGGGTGCCGGGAGCGCCGGGGGTGCCGGGAGCGCCGGCAGCGTGGGGAGCACAGGGAGCGCTGAGGGGAGCGCCGGGAGGGCGGAGATGGAGCGGGCCGAGGCCAGCACGATCCGCGTCCGCGTGCCGGCCAAGGTCAACCTCCTCCTCGGCGTCGGCCCCCGACGGCCCGACGGCTACCACGACGTCGTCACCGTCCTGCAGACCGTGTCGCTCCATGACGTGCTGACCCTGACGCTCCACGATGACGTCAACGGGGCGCATCCGGCGCTCCGCAGCCGCATGCAGGTCTCGCTCACGCTCGGCGACAGCGGCGGTGCGGACGGTGTCCCCGCCGACGACCGCAACCTCGTGCTCGTCGCCTCACGCCTGCTCATGGCCCACCTCGGGATGGGTGGCGTCGACGGCGAGCGGACCGTCGAGGCGAGCGCCTACCCGATGGCGGGCGGTGGCGGACCCGGTGGCGGACCGCGCACACGCCTCCAGCTCGACAAGCGCATCCCGGTCGCCGCCGGCATGGCAGGAGGCTCCGCGGACGCGGCCGCGGCCCTCGTCGGCCTCAACCGGCTCTGGCGCTCCGGTCTCGACGTCGATGAGCTGTCCGGCATCGCCGCGCTCGTGGGGTCGGACGTCCCGTTCTGCGTCACGGGCGGGACGGCGCTCGCCACGGGGACGGGCACGTCCGTCGTCCGCGCGCTCACGAGGACGAGGATGCACTGGGTCGTCGGCATCGACCGCTCGCCCCTGTCCACCGCTGACGTGTACGCGGCCTTCGATGACCTCCCCGCGCCACCGCCCGTCGATCCTCACCCCGTGCTGAAGGCCCTCCGGGCCGGGGACGTGGACGCGCTCGCGGGGCTGGTGCGCAACGACCTCGAGCCCGCCGCCATCGTCCTCCGGCCGGCCCTCGCTGCGCGGCGCGACGCGATGCTCGAGGCCGGGGCGCTCGCCGCGCTCGTCAGCGGATCGGGTCCGACGATGCTCGGCCTCGCACGTGACGCGGACCATGCGGCCGCGATCGCCGGGCAGGTGCGCGGGCACTTCGACGCCGTCGAGGTCGTCACCTCGCCGGCCGGAGGACCCGAGCTCGTCCCGCCGACGCGTCCCGAGCCCATCCCTGCCTGAGCCGGCCGGGGCCCGAGCCAGCCGGCTCAGCCTGCCCGGCCACTACCCTGACGGACCGGCCCTGCGAGGTCTCGCAGGTCCGGACGTGGTCCGCGCGGTGGCCCCGGTGGGGGGTGGTGTAACCGGCAACACGCCGACCTTTGGAGTCGGAATCCAGGGTTCGATCCCCTGCCCCCCAGCGCTCCTCCCCGGACGGTCGAACGGGGGCTGCGCCGGTCCTCCCGCGGGCCCGTCGGGCTACGGTCCGTGCGACCGACGACGGGCCAGGAGGTCCTCCATGACCGACCAGCTCACCGAGCATCCCGGCACTGCGGCCGTCGTCCTCGCCGCAGGCCGCGGCACACGCTTCCGCTCGGCCACGCCGAAGGTGCTGCACGCGGCGGCGGGGCGGACCCTGCTCGGCCACGTCCTCGGCGCGCTCGCCCCGCTCGGGCTCGGCCGCATCGTCGTCGTGGTCGCGCCCGACGCGACCGACGTCGAGGCGGAGGTCGCGTCGTGGGACGCCCGCCTCGGCCGTCCTGTGACCACCGTCGTGCAGCCCGAGCCGCGCGGCACCGGTGACGCGCTCGACGTCGCGCTCGCCGCGCTGCCCGACGACGTCACCCGGGTCCTCGTCCTGCCCGGCGACACGCCCCTGCTCCGGCCCGAGACGCTCGACGCGCTGCTGGCGGTCGACCCCGCCGTCCCGCTCGGCCTGCTCACCACCGTCCTCGACGACCCGTCCGGCTACGGCCGGGTGCTCCGCGACGGCGACGGCGGTGTCGTCGGTGTCGTCGAGCACCGCGATGCGACCGCGGCCGAGCGTCGCGTCACCGAGGTCAACGCCGGCATGTACGTCCTCGACCGGGCGGTCGTCCAGCCGCTCGTCGCCGCCCTCCGCAGCGACAACGCGCAGGGTGAGCGGTACCTGACCGATGTGGTCGCGCAGCTCGCCGCCGCGGGGGAGGGCGCCCACGCCGTCCTCGCACCTGCCGCGGAGGTCGCGGGCGTGAACGACCGTCTGCAGCTCACCGAGGCGGCCGCCGTGCTGCGCGGCCGCCACCTCCGCGCGCTCCTGCTCGCCGGGGTCAGCGTCGTCGACCCGGCCCACACGTACGT
>SKII01000124.1 GCA_007116505.1 Nitriliruptoraceae bacterium | reverse complement strand
GGACGTGACGGGCGGACCACCCTGTCCCTGCTTGGCCTTGCTCCGGATGGGGCTTGCCGATCCACGGCGGTCACCCGCCGTGCTGGTGGGCTCTTACCCCACCGTTTCACCCTCACCTCTCCGGGCACCGAGGTGCCCTTCGAGGCGGTCTGCTCTCTGTTGCGCTGTCCGCGCGTCACCGCGCCTGGGCGTTACCCAGCATCCTGTCCTGTGGAGTCCGGACTTTCCTCACCCGCGTGAGCGAGCGCGGCCGCCTGTCCGGCGCCTCCCGACGCCCCGAGGGTACGGGCCGGCGGATGAGTACGCTCATCGCGAGCAGGTCAGGAGGTGGCGCGATGGACGGGCGACCGGACGACGCACCGCTCCTGCTCGTCGCGAACCGGCTGCCGCTCGCACGCAGCCGCGGTGTCTGGCGGCCCTCCTCCGGAGGCCTCGTCACGGCGCTCACCCCGGTGGTGGAGCGTGTCGGCGGCTCATGGGTCGGCTGGGACGAGGACGCGCAGGGGGTCCCCGCCCGGGTCGAAGGCCTCAACTGCGACCTGCACGCCGTGGAGCTCGAGCGCGACCTCGTCGAGGGCTACTACCACGGCTTCACCAACCGCACGCTGTGGCCCCTGTTCCATGACCTCGTGGTCCAGCCGGTCATCGACCGCTCGTGGTGGCGCTCCTACGTGACCGTCACCAGCCGCTTCGCCGACCGCGTCGCGGAGGTCATCGAGTCGTCACCGGTCCAGCCGGTCGTGTGGATCCAGGACTACCACCTGCTCCTGCTCCCGCAGCTGCTCCGCGAGCGCTTCCCCGACCTGCGCATCGGCATGTTCCTGCACATCCCCTTCCCCGCCCCGGAGCTGTTCGCGCGTCTCCCGTGGCGTGAGGCGCTGCTCGGCGGGATGCTCGCCGCCGACAGCCTCGGCTTCCACACGACGCAGTACCGCGACAACTTCCTGCGCACCGTCCAGCGGGTCCTGCCCGACGCGACGGTGGTCGGCGACCGGGTGCTGCGCGAGGACGGTCGAACCGTGCGGGCGCTCAGCCATCCGATCTCCATCGACACGGAGGACTTCGCGAACCTCGCGCGCGACCCGGCGACCGACGCGGAGGTGGCGTCGCTCCGGGAGCAGTTCGGCGGCCGCAGGGTGCTGCTCGGCGTCGACCGGCTCGACTACACCAAGGGCATCCGCCACCGGCTCCAGGCGATCGAGCTGCTGCTCGAGCAGCGTCCTCACCTGCGTGGCACGTTCGTCTTCGTGCAGATCGCGGTCCCGTCGCGTGACGACGTCGAGGAGTACCGGAGGCTGCGGACGGAGGTCGAGACCGAGGTCGGCCGGATCAACGGGCGCTTCACCGAGCCGGGCCACGACGTGCCGGTGCACTACCTGCACCGCTCGATCGACCGCACGCGCCTGGCCGCCTACTACCGCCTCGCGGACGTCATGTGCGTGACGCCCCTGAAGGACGGCATGAACCTCGTCGCGAAGGAGTTCGTGACGGTCCGCGACGCGACCGACGGGGACGGCGTGCTCATCCTGAGCGAGTTCTGCGGCACGGCGCACGAGTTCGGCCACGACGCCGTCCGCTGCAACCCGTTCGACGTCGAGGGGCTCGCCACGTTGCTCGAGGCCGCGCTCGAGCTCGGCCCGGAGGACCGCCGAGCCCGCCTCGCACGCATGGCGCAGGTCGTGCGCGACAACGACGTCTTCCGCTGGGTCGAGGACGAGCTCGCCGCGATCTCCGGGACCGAGCAGCACGCGTGAGTGCCGACGATCCGGCAGCCCTCGCCGACCGCATCGCACGGCTCCTCGGCACGGGCGACGGCGAGCTGCTCGTCGCCCTCGACCACGACGGCACCCTCTCCCCGATCGTCGGTCGTCCCGAGGACGCGCGGCTCGCGCCCGGTGCGCAGGAGGCCGTCCGCGACCTCTGCACCGTCGCCGAGGTCGCGGTCCTCTCCGGCCGGGGCCTCGACGACCTCGTCGCACGCTTCGGCGGCCTGCCGGTCACGCTCGTGTCCGAGCACGGGCTGCGCGTCCGCACCCCGGACGGCACGGTCGACGCGCTCACGGAGGAACTCGACGCGGACGTGCTCACGGACGTGCGTCGACGGCTCGCCACGCTCCTCGACAGCGGCAGGTCGCACGGAGGTGCGCAGAGCGGGTCGCACGGGGGTGCGCAGAGCGGGTCGCACGGAGGCTGGACCGTCGAGGACAAGGGCGTGAGCATCGCGGTCCATCACCGCCTGGTCCCCGAGGACGCGCTCGAACCGACGCTCACGGCCGTTCGCGAGCTCCTCGCCGAGGCCGCGACGGCGCCACCCGGTGGTCACGTGCAGAAGGGCAAGGCGGTCCTCGAGCTCCGTCCGGCCGGAGCCGAGAAGGGCGCTGCGCTGCGTGAGCTGCTCGCGCGCCGTCCGGGTCGATGCCCGGTCATGGTGGGCGACGACCTGACCGACGAGCCGGCGCTCGCCGCCGCGGAGGCCGTGGGTGGTGTCGGCGTGCTCGTCGCGGAGGACCCGCGTGCAACGGCCGCGTCCGCGCGCCTGGCCGACCCGAGCGACGTCGTCCGACTGCTCGTGGAGCTCGAGGCGCTGCTCAGGCGGGCACGATGAGGAGCCGACGGCACTGCGAGCAGGTGCTGAGCGGCGGTCCGGTCAGGTAGCCGTTGATCTCGCTCATCGGGAACGTGATCCGGCATGCCGTGCACGCGTTCGCCTTCAGCACCCCGACGCCGGTCCCCCCGGAGCAGCGCGCAGCATCCTCGTAGCGCGCGAGCAGCTCCGCAGGGAGCGCACCGGCCACGGGGTCGCGACGGACCTGCACCTCGGCGATGCGGACGATGAGCTCCTGCGCAGCCGCATCCCGTGACGCGGTGGCCTCGCCGATGCGTCCGGCGAGACCGCTCCGGACCTCGCGCAGCTCGGTGAGCCGGCCCTCGAGCTCCTCCGCACGCTCCATGACCTCGAGCAGCTGGTCCTCATGCTCGCTGCGACGCCGGGTCGTCGAGGCGACCTCGGCCTCCGCCGCCTGGATCTCCCGCCCCGAGGAGAGCGAGCCCTCGTAGAGGCGACGGCGCTCCTCCTCGAGCCGCTGTCCGAGCGCCTCGATCTCCCCCTCGGCCTGACGCTGCTCACGCCGGACCGCCTCGAGCTGCTCCTCGAGCTCGACGTCACCCTCGGCGAGCACCGCGTCCTGCCGCTCGAGCTCGTCGAGGCGCTGCTGCTCCTCGAGCCCATCGAGCTGGTGCTGCAGGCGTCGCACGTCGTCGTCGATGCTCTGCAGCACGAGGAGACGGTCGAGCTCCTCCTGGCCGTACTCCCCGTCGCTCATCGCTGCTCCATCGTGTCGGCACCGTCCGTCATGGCTGCGTCCAGGGTGCCGTCGGCACCGAGGAGAGGTCGACGGCAGCCACGAGCCCCCGTCCGCCCGCCGCCTCGCGGAGGCGTCCTGCGAACGCCGGCATCGCAGCGCCCTCTGTCGCATGATGGCCGGCATCGACGAGCGCGAGGCCGAGCTCGAGCGCGTCGAGCGCCGCATGGTGGCGGACGTCGCCGGTCACGAGCACGTCGGCGCCGGCGGAGATCGCGTCGCCGACCGCGCTCGTCCCCGCGCCCCCGAGCACCGCCACCCGCCGCACCACACGCTCCGGGTCGCCACAGAACCGGACCGAGGGGGCGGGGAGGCGCTCACCGATGAGCTGCGCGAGGTCGCGCAGGCTGTGGGGCGCAGCGAGGTCGCCGACCCGTCCCATCGCCAGCGCTCCCGGCGCCGAAGGTGCGCACAGCGGGGCGACGCCGGTGAGGCCGAGGACGGCGACCACCGGGTCCGATGTCCCGGCCCCGTCCGCGGCCGCATCGAGGTTCGTGTGGGCGGCAGCGACGGCCACGCCCGACCGGGCGGCCCTGAGCGCGAGCCGTCCCGGCGCGGTCGCCGGCGTGAGGGCCTGGAGCGGCTGGAGCAGCAGCGGATGGTGGGCGATCACCAGCGTGTCACGGACCTGCTCGGCCTCGGCGAGCACCGCGGAGGTGACGTCGAGCGTGACGAGCACGCGGGCGACGGGCGCCTCGGGGTCACCGACCTGCAGCCCCGGCCGGTCCCAGTCGAG
>SKII01000161.1 GCA_007116505.1 Nitriliruptoraceae bacterium | reverse complement strand
TCCCCCTCGCCGCCCATGCCGACGAGGAGCGTGCGCATGCTGCCGCCCGACGCGTCCTCCTCGGCACGCATCACGTCGACAGGGGCGAGGTGCTCGCGCGCGACACCGACGGTCGTGATCGATCCGGTGACGACGACCGCGTCCGCGGGCCCGGTGATGCTCATCGCGAGCTCGACCGCGCTCGGCACGTCGGGGGCGGACTCGACGTGGACGCCGCGCGGGCCGAACACGGCCGTGGCGGCGGCGAGCATGCGCTCCGTGCCGGCCGCACGCTCGCTCGGCGCCGGTGCGACGACGACGTGCGACGCGACGGGAGCGAGCTCGGCGATGATGCCCTCGACGTCCTTGTCGTCGAGGATGCCGAGCACGAGGATGACATCGCGGAAGCGGAACGACTCGCGCAACCCCTGGGCGAGCGCTCGTGCGGCGTGGGGGTTGTGCGCCGCGTCGACGACGACCGTCGGATCCTCGCGCACCACCTCGAGCCGTCCGGGGACGCGCGCGGCGGCGACCCCGGCGCGCAGGACGTCGTCGTCGACGGCGGCGAAGGAGGGGCCGAGCAGCCCCTCGACAGCACCGAGCGCGAGCAGGAGGTTCCTCGCCTGGTGCTCACCGCGCAGGGGCAGCAGCAGGTCGTCGATGCGCCGACCGCGCACCTCGACGGTGACACGCTGCCCCCCCGCGACCGGCTCCCGACCGAGCAGGAGCAGGTCCCGCCCGACGATGACCGGCGTCGCTCCCGCCTCGGCGGCGGCGCGCTCGACGATCGCCGTGACGCCGGGGACCTGCGCGGCGGACACGACGTGGCTGCCCGGCTTGATGATGCCGACCTTCTCCCCCGCGACCTGCTCCGGCGTGTCGCCGAGCATGGAGTGGTCGAGGTCGACCTCACCGATCACGGCGACGTCGGCGTCCACGACGTTCGTCGCGTCCCAGCGTCCCCCCATGCCGACCTCGATGACGCCGACGTCGACCGCCTCGTCCGCGAGGTGGGCGAGCGCCATCGCCGTCATGAGCTCGAAGAAGGTCACAGGGTGCGCGTCGTCCCCGTCGCGCTCCGCGCCGCGCGCGTCGACGAGGCGGGCCAGCGCGTCGACCTCCGCGTGGACCTCGGCGAAGACCTCGGGCGCGATCGGGACGAGGCCGACCATGATGCGTTCCCGGACGTCGTGCAGGTGCGGGGACACGTACGTGCCCGTACGCAGTCCGACCGCCTCGAGCAGCGCGGACGTCAGCCGGACCGTCGAGCCCTTGCCGTTCGTGCCCGTGACGTGGACGCTGCGGTAGGCGTGCTGCGGGTCGCCGAGCAGGCCGACGAGCTCCCGGATGCGGTCGAGGTCGGGGACCATGCGTCCGGGCCCTCGGGCGGAGAGCGCATCGAGCGCCCGCCCGTAGGCCCCCGTACCGATCACGGTCACGGCTCGACCCCGAAGGCGCGCAGCCGCGCGGTCAGCTCCTCGACGACGCGCTCGGCCGTCTCGCGCTTCGCCCGCTCCTTCGCGACCACATCCTCGGGGGCGCGGGACACGAAGCCCTCGTTGGCGAGCTTCGCGTCGAGCCGCGCGACGTCGGCGAGCGCGCGCTCACGCTCCGCCGCGACCCGGCCCGCCTCCGCCTCGAGGTCGATGACGCCCTCGAGCGGCACGCGCGCCCGGCCGGAGGGGAACACGATGCTCGACGTCCCAGGACGCTCCTCGAGCGCATCGACCACGTCGAGCCTTCCGAGCCCGGCGAGCGAGCGCACGAGGCCCGCGTCGGCGGCCAGCACCTCACGCGCGACCGCTTCGGCCGGCTCCACGTCGAGCTCGAGGCGCACGGACGGCGCGATGCGCAGCTGCGAGCGGAAGCGATGGGCCTCGCGCACGAGCCCCTGCACGACGGCGAACCGCTCCCTCGCCTCCGGATCCGGGCGCCCGACGTGCTCGGGCCAGTCGGCGGCCATGAGGGAACGCTCGCCGCCCGGGCTGCCGGTGAGCGGGCGCCACGCGGCCTCGGTGACGAACGGCAGCAGCGGCGCGGCGACACGGAGGGTCACGTCGAGCACGTGCGCGAGCACGCTGCGGGCGTCGTCGCGTGCCGCGACGTCGTCGCCGTAGATCCGGTCCTTGACCGCCTCGAGGTACCAGTCGGCGAACTCGTCCCAGACGAAGCGGTACAGGCCGCGCGCGACGACGGGCCAGTCGTAGGCCGCGTAGGCGGCGTCGACCTCCGCGTGCATCGTCGCGAGCGCATCGAGGACCCAGCGGTCCTCGATCGTGAGCCGCTCGTCGGGCGGCAGGGCTCCGGGTCGCCGCCCGCCGAGGTTCGAGATCGTGAAGCGTGCGGCGTTCCAGAGCTTGTTCACGAAGCGCTTGGCGCCCTCGACCCACTCCTCCGCGAGCGGAACGTCCGTACCGGGCGCGGCGTTGCGCAGCAGCGCGAAGCGGGTCGCGTCCGCGCCGTACGCCCCGACGAGGTCGAGCGGATCGATGACGTTCCCGAACGACTTCGACATCTTCTTGCCGTGCTCGTCGCGCACGAGGCCGTGGTTGTGCACGACGCGGAAGGGGACCTCGCCCGTGAACGCGAGCCCGGCCATGAGCATGCGCGACACCCAGAACGTGTTGATGTCGTAGCCCGTGACGAGCGTCGACGTCGGGTACCAGCGCGCCATCTCCGGCGTCGCGTCGGGCCAGCCGAGCACCGTGAACGGCCACAGCTGGCTCGAGAACCATGTGTCGAGCACGTCCTCGTCCTGGACCCAGCCCTCTCCCTCGGGACGCTCCGCCTGGACGCGGAGCTCGCCGTCAGGCCCGTACCACGCAGGGATCCGGTGCCCCCACCACAGCTGGCGGGAGATGCACCAGTCGTGCAGGCCGTCGAGCCACTCGAGGAACGCTCGGGCGCTGCGCTCCGGGACGAACGTGACACGGCCGTCACGCACGGCCTCGGCCGCACGGTCGGCGAGCGAGCGCACCGCGACGAACCACTGGTCGCTCAGGCGCGGCTCGACGATGACGCCGGAGCGCTGCGAGTGGCCGACGGGGTGGAGGTGCTGCTTGACCTCGACGAGCAGGCCGAGCTCGTCGAGCGCGGCCTTGACCGCCGTGCGCGCGGCGAAGCGGTCGAGCCCGGCGAACGGTCCCGCGGCGGCGTTCATCGCGCCGGCCTCGTCCATCACGTCGATCATCTCGAGGCCGTGCCGCTCCCCGATCGCATGGTCGTTCGGGGCGTGCGCCGGCGTGATCTTCACCGCACCCGACCCGAACTCGGGATCGACGTAGCCGTCGGCGACGATGGGGATCTCGCGCTCGAGGAACGGGTGACGCACCGTGCGGCCGACGAGGTGGCGGTAACGCTCGTCGTCAGGGTGCACGGCGATCGCGGTGTCGCCGAGCATCGTCTCGACGCGGGTCGTCGCGACCACGATGCCCTCGCCGCCCTCGCCTCCCTCGTCCGCCGAGCCGTCCACGAGCGGGTAGCGGAAGTGGACGAGCTCCCCCTCGACCTCGCGGTGCTCGACCTCGATGTCGCTCAGGGCGGTGCGCAGCGCAGGGTCCCAGTTGATGAGTCGGGTGCCGCGGTAGATCAGCCCCTGTGCGAACCAGTCGACGAACACCTTCGTGACGGCGGCGTTCCGCGGCTCGTCGAACGTGAAGGCCTCACGCTCCCAGTCCGGTGAGCAGCCGAGGACGCGCAGCTGCCGGAGGATCGTGCCCCCGGACTCCTCGCGCCACGCCCAGACCCGCTCGAGGAACGCCTCGCGACCGAGGTCGTGGCGGGTGAGGCCCTCCGCGGCGAGCTGCTTCTCCACGACCATCTGCGTCGCGATGCCCGCATGGTCCGTGCCGGGGATCCAGACGGCGTTACGACCGCGCATCCGCTCGCGGCGGATGATCACGTCCTGGATGGTGTTGTCGAGCGCATGGCCGACATGCAGCGACCCGGTCACGTTCGGCGGGGGGATCACGATCGAGAACGGCTCGCCGTCGTCGTCGGGGTCCGCATGGAAGAGGCCCGCAGCCTCCCAGTCGCGGTAGAGGTCGGCCTCGACCGCCGCGGGGTCGTACGCCTTCGGGAGCGCGTCGGGCTGCACGCCGCTACCGGCGTCGGGCTGCACGCCGCTACCGGAGTCGGGCACGGCCTCGGGCACGGCGTCGG
>SKII01000165.1 GCA_007116505.1 Nitriliruptoraceae bacterium | reverse complement strand
CCGACCCCCGCGTCGCCCGCACCGGCACCTGCGCCAGCGCCCGCACCTGCCCCCGCGCCCGCGCCTGCCCCGGCGCCCGCTGCGGAGCTCACGATCCGCGTGCTCGACGTCGGTCAGGGCGACGCGATGCTGCTCCAGCATCCTGACGTCACGCTGCTCGTCGACACCGGACGCTTCGACCGGCGCGACGTCGTGCCGCTGCTCGAACGCTTCGGGGTCCGAAGGATCGACCTGCTCGTCGTCACCCATCCGCATGCGGACCACGTCGGCCAGTTCGACCGCGTGATGGAGGCGTTTGACGTCGCCGAGGTGTGGTGGTCGGGTTCGACGTCGACGTCGCGCACGTTCGAGCGGGCGGTCGCCGCGCTCGAGGCGTCCGACGCGCGCTACGAGGAGCCGCGTGCGGGCGCCGTCACGACCGTCGGGCCACTCACGATCGACGTCCTCCACCCTGCTGCCGGTGACTCGCTGCGCGACCTCAACGACGCGTCGATCTCCCTGCGCATCACCTACGGCGACTTCCGCATGGTCACCACGGGGGACGCGGAGCGGACAGCGGAGGCCCGCATGGTCGCTCGGTACCCCGATCGGCTGCGTGCGGACGTGCTGCGCCTCGGGCACCACGGCTCGCGGACGTCGACGACGCCCGAGTTCCTCGCGGCCGTGTCGCCGTCGGTCGCGATCTACTCGGCGGGGGTGGGCAACCAGTACGGACATCCGCACGACGAGGTCGTCGACCGCGTGCGCGCCGCCGGCATCGAGCTGTACGGAACGGCGTCGCGGGGCACCGTCACCATCGTGACGGATGGGCGCGGCTTCGAGGTCAGGGCCGAGCGATGAGCGTGGACGGCGAGGGAGACGTGGACGCGGCCGGGGAGGCGAGCACGATGGGGGAGCACGACGGGAGTGGCGAGGGGCTGCGCAGCATCCGCGCCGTCATCGACCGCATCGTCGACGGGGAGCATGGGGTGCTGCTCGTCGACGTGCCGGCAGGAGCACCTGGCGCGGACAGCACCGACGCCGTCGAGGGGACCGACGAGGCAGAGCCGCGCGAGGTCGAGGTCGTGCTGCCTGTCGCGCTCCTGCCGGAGGGCGCGGCGGAGGGGGACTGGCTGCGCCTCGACCTGACGCTCGATGCCGCCCGGACGCAGGAGCGGCGTGAGAGCCTCGAGGAGCGGCTCGCCCGGATCCGTGCTGAACGGGGCGGCAGCCGGTTCGTCTGAGCTCGACCCGCGACCCGCGGCCCGTGACCCGCGACCCTCAGGGAACCTTCAGGTCGGTCACGCATGCTCCTCCCACGGCCCACCGCAGGCCTCGCCCGACCGGGTGAGGAGCCGGGTGGACAGGAGGAGATGACGATGAGCACCGACACCAGCAGCACCGGCTCCCGGGGAGCGGCACCCGCCCTCGTCGCAGGCCTCGCCGCGGCCCTGCTCGCGACCGCCGCGATCGTCGGCACGGGTGGAGGCGCGGTCGCCGAGGAGGCGGAGCGCCCGCACACCGCGGGCGAGGGCGTCCACGCGCCGTCGGACGGCATGCGCGGTGAGGGCATGCGAGGGATGGCGCAGGAGCGGATGGCGCAGCGCGCCGACCGTGGCGCGCACCGCGAGCATGCGATGGACGCGGAGCACCTCGCGGACCTCGCGGACCAGCTCGGCGTCGACGCGGACGAGCTGGCGGCCCTGAAGGAGACGCTGCGCAGCGAGTCGGCCACGGACCGTGACGCCATGCGTGACGAGCTCGCGGACCTCGACCGTGACGAGCGACGCGCCGCGATGCAGGCCCGTGCGGAGGAGCGCCGTGAGGCCATGGCCGACGCGCTCGCCGAGCTCGGGGTCGACCCGGCCGCGCTCGCCGAGCACCGTGCCGAGCACGCGCAGCGCGGTGAGCACGAGCGTCACGCTGGCGAGGACCGTCCCGGCCCGCGCACGATGCGTCAGGGTGGCATGCCCGGCGGCGCCTGACCGCCGGTCCGTCCGGACCGATCGCCGGACCGGGTCGGAACCTCTCGCTGACCCGGACGTGGCCGCACCGTCTCCCCCCGGCGGTGCGGCCTAACGTCATGGGGGACCGGACCGCAGGAGGTCGGCATGGAGGGCGAGGGTCCGCTCGTGCTCGTCGTCGAGGACGACGGGGCCGTACGCCGCTCGCTCGCCCGTGCCCTGCCCCTGCACGGCTTCCGGTGCGTCACGGCAGGGGACGGGCTGGAGGCGCTGCGCCTGATCGGCGTCGAGCGTCCCGCCGTCGTCGTGATGGACGTCGGGCTCCCCGGACCGGACGGGATGCGCGTGACCGCGCGGCTGCGCGATGACGGCGACGCCGTGCCCGTCCTCATGCTCACCGCCCGCACGACCGTCGAGGACCGCGTCGCCGGGCTCGAGGCGGGCGCCGACGACTACCTCGCGAAGCCGTTCGCGCTCGAGGAGCTCGTGGCGCGCCTGCGGGCACTGCTGCGACGCGGCACGCCCCCCGACGGACCGCTGCGGCTGCGCGCGGGTGATGTCGTCATGGACGTCGACGGTCGCACCGTGCGTCGCGGCGACGTCCCCATCGAGCTGACCCCGACGGAGTTCGCCATCCTCGAGCTGCTCCTCGCCACTCCCGGGCGCGTGGTCACCCGCGAGCACATCGTCGACGCCGTATGGGCCGAGGCCGACGTCGGTCCGAACGCCCTCGAGCAGCACGTCGCCGGCCTGCGGCGCCGCCTCGAGACGGACGGTGCGCCGCGGCTCGTGCACACGGTGCGGGGCACCGGCTACGTGGTGCGGCCATGAGCCTGCGCGCACGCATCGCCACCGTCGTCGCGACGACCGTCATCGTCGCGCTCGCCGTGCTCGGCGTCGTGCTGCAGGCGGTCACCGCGTCGGTGCTCGTCGGCGCGGTCGACGACGACCTCCGCATGATCGCCGCGAGGGTCGAGCAGGATCCGCGCGGCCTCATCGCGCTGAACGCACCCGGGCGCGACCGGCTGGGCGGCGCGGCGGGCATCGTCCAGGTCGTCGCTGCGGACGGGACGGTGCAGCGCATCCGCCGCCCGAGCGGTCAGCGCGCCGACGACGCCGGGGTGCAGCTGCCCGTCGACGACGCGGTGCTCGCCGTCGCACGCGGGGAGGTCGCATCCTCGCTCGCCACGGTCGATGTCGACGGGGTGAGCGTGCGCATGCTCGCGGTGCCGTTCGGCGACCGCCTCGCCCTGCAGGTCGCCCGGCCGATCGACGAGGTCGAGACGGTCGTCGCCCGCGTGCGTGTGGCGACGGTGGTCGCGGCCGGCCTCGGTGCGCTGCTCGCCGCGCTCGTCGCGTGGCGCATCGCGGGACGCTCGATCCGGCCGGTGACCGCGCTCACCGAGGCCGTCGAGGCTGTGCGCGACGGCGCGGACCTCGCCCGGCGGTCGGCGGTCCTCCCCACGGCCCTGCCCGCCGGGCGGCGGGAGGGCGAGGCCGACGGCGAGGTCGAGGACGAGGTCGCCCGCCTCGCATGGGCGTTCGACGCGATGCTCGGACGGCTCGACGCGTCGCGCCTCGCGCAGGAGCAGCTGGCGGCCGATGCGGCGCACGAGCTGCGCACACCGCTGACGAGCCTTAGGACCAACGTCGAGGTCCTCGCCTCCGGTGCGGAGCGGCTGGACCCGGACGACCGCGCCCGGCTCAGCGAGGACGTGGTCGGCCAGCTCGACGAGCTCGCTGCGATGGTCGACGGGCTCGTGCTGATCGCGCGTGTCGACGGCGCGCGTTCGGAGGGGGCGCCCGTCGACCTGGCTGCGCTGGCCGCCGACGCGGTGGATGCGGCACGCCGCCGGCACCCGCAGCGCGCCGCAGACCTCACGCTCGACCCTGCGGTTCGGGCGGCGCCCACCGGGCCGCCCGCTTCGACGTCGACCGCGGTCGTCCACGGGGACGCGCGCGAGCTCGCGCTCGCGCTCGGTGCGCTGATCGACAACGCGGTGAAGCACGCACCGAGCGGGAAGGTCACCGTCGGCGTCGAGGGAGCGGACGCGCGCGGTGGCACCGTCCGCGTGCTCGTCCGTGACGAGGGCCCGGGCGTCGACCCCGCGGACCTCCCGCACCTCTTCGAGCGCTTCTACCGCACGGCCGAGGCACGGTCCCTTCCCGGGGCCGGGCTCGGACTCGCGCTCGTCGCGCGCGTCGCGGCGGCCCACGGCGGCACGGCGACCGCGACGCTGCGGACCCCGAGCGGCCT
>SKII01000070.1 GCA_007116505.1 Nitriliruptoraceae bacterium | reverse complement strand
CCGGGTCCGCCCCTGCACTCGCCACGCTCGTCCGGCTCGAGCTCGACGTCATCGAGCGGAGCGCGGCCGCCGCTCGCTCCCCGGAGGCGTTCACCGAGCAGGTGCTCCTCGCTGCCTTCCGTTCGCTCCGGCGTGGCGAGGGTCCTGACGGGGACGTGCGGGCCTGGCTCGGGGCGCTCGTCGACGCGACCGCGCGAGCCAGCGCGGACGCTGACCCCGGGGCGCCCACGTCCCTTCCCGACGGCTGGTTCGATCGGGCCTGGGTCCGGGCCGAACGGTGCTGGCCGACCGGCCGCCCCCGGGTCACGGTGCCGCGCTGGACCCTGCAGCTCGGTGGGCTCCTCCTCGTGGGGCTCGCCTCGGCGGGGCTGACCTACCGCGCGCTGACCTCGGAGGTCGCTGCGGACGTCCTGTCGGAGCTCGTCGCGGAGCCTGTCGAGGATCCGGCGGACGTGCTCGTCCCCGGCCCCATCGACGAGCTGGACGCGGAGCCGGTGCCGGAGCTCCTCGAGGACGTCGCGCTCGGCGAGCTCCCCGGCTACGACCTGCTGCCCCAGCCGACGTCCCCGCCGGCGGCGCCGCCCGCCGCGGACACCGACGCGCCTCCGGCGGGGGACGGGGACGCGAGCGGCGAGGACGGGGACGCGAGCGGCGAGGACGCGACCGGTGACGAGCCCGGAGACGCTGCGAGCGACGGCGAGGACAGCGGGTCCGACCCCGCAGAGGAGGCGGGCGACAGCACCGAGGGCGGCGGGGGCGACGGCAGCGACGGCAGCGACGGCGGCGAGGGCGGCGACAGCAGCGAGAGCACCGAGGGAGACGCGGGCGACGGCGGCGACAGCAGCGAGAGCGGCGACGGCAGCGACGGCTCCGACACCGGCTCGGAGGGCTGAGCGCCGCAGCCTCCGTTCAGCCCGCTCCGGGATCGACGAGGCGGGCTGCCGCGCTCGCCGGGTCCGTCTCGCCCGAGAGGACGTCGTCGACGAGCGTCTCGAGCCGCGTCGCGAGCGGCCCGGGCGAGGATCCGAGGTCGCGAAGGCGCCCTGCAGCGAGCTCGACAATCCAGCGGCGCACGCGCTCCCTCGCCGCACCACCACCCGAGGCGAGCGAGGCCGCACGGTGAGCTTCGGCGGCGTCGAGCACCTCCTCGATGCCCTCGCCCCGTACCGCGACCGTCCGGAGGACCGGGGGGGTCCACCCGTCGTCAGGCGCGCCGACGACATGACCGAGTTCGAGCATGCCGCGCAGCTCGGACTCGAGGCGGCCCGCACCCGGCTGGTCGGCCTTGTTGACGACGAGCACGTCGGCGACCTCGAGGATCCCCGCCTTCGCCGCCTGCACGCTGTCGCCGAGCCCGGGTGCCATGACCAGCAGCGTGGTGTCCGCCATCGCCGCGACGTCGACCTCGGACTGTCCGACCCCGACGGTCTCGACGATCACGTCGTCGAAGCCTGCGGCGGCCAGGACCAGCGTGGCGGAGGGGACGGCGGCGGCGAGACCTCCGAGGTGGCCGCGCGCCGCCATCGAGCGCACGAACACACCGTCGTCCCCGTGATGCTCCTGCATGCGGATGCGGTCGCCGAGGAGGGCGCCACCGGTGCGGGGCGACGACGGGTCGACGGCCAGGACCGCGACCCTCCGGCCGCGTCCCCGCAGTGCACCGACGAGGGCGGAGGTCACGCTCGACTTCCCCACACCGGGAGCACCGGTGATGCCGAGGAGGCGCGCCCCGCCGCCGCGGGGGTGCAGCGCCGCGACCACGGCCCGCTGCTCCGCCGGTGATCCGTCCTCGACGAGCGTGAGGAGGCGCGCGAGCGCCCGCCGCTCACCGCGGGCGAGCCGTCCGACGAGGTCCTCGACGGAGGTCATGCGTCGACCTCCACGATGAGTGCGGCGCCCTGTCCGCCGCCACCGCACAGCGCAGCCGCCCCGCGGCCACCGCCGGCGATGCGCAGCGCGTCGAGCAGGGTCACGACGATGCGCGCACCGCTGCAGCCGAGCGGATGCCCGAGCGCGATCGCGCCACCGAGCACGTTGATGCGCTCCGCGTCGACGTCGAGCGACCGCTGCGACGCGATCGCGACGGAGGCGAACGCCTCGTTGATCTCGTAGCGGTCGAGCGAACCCGCATCGAGCCCTGCGAGCGTCGCCGCACGCCGCACGGCATCGGCGGGGCGCTCGAGCAGCGAAGGGTCGGGTCCCGCCACCATCGATGCGGAGAGGATCCGCCCGAGGACGGGAAGGCCGAGCTCGTCGGCCGTGCGTCCGCGCGCGAGCACCAGCGCCGCCGCACCGTCGGACAGCTGGGAGGCGTTGCCCGCGGTGATCGTGCCGTCCGGATCGAACGCGGGCCGGAGCTCGGCGAGCGTGCCCTCGTCGGTGCCGGGACGCACCCCCTCGTCGGCGGTGACCGTCACCACACCGGTCCGGCCGGGGACGTCGACCGCGACGATGCTCGACGTCACGGCAGGGTCCGCAGCGGCCGTGGCGGCGAGCGCGTGGGAGCGGGCCGCCCACGCGTCCTGCGCCGCACGGTCGATGCCCATGCTCGCCTGGTAGCGCTCCGTCGCCTCGCCCATCGAGCAGGCGTCGAACGCGCACGTCAGCCCGTCGTGCACGACGACGTCGACGAGCGTGCCGTGCCCGAAGCGGTACCCGGTCCGGCTGCGGTCGAGCAGGTGCGGCGCCGACGACATCGACTCCATGCCGCCGACGACGACGAGGTCCGCCTCACCGAGCCGGAGCAGATCACGGCCCTGCGCGATCGCGCTCATGCCCGACAGGCACACGGTGTTGACGGTCATCGCGGGCGTCCGCATCCCGAGCCCGCCGTCGACAGCAGCACGTCGGGCGGGGTTCTGCCCGGCACCCGCCTGCAGCACGTGCCCGAGGATCACGCGGTCGAGCGCCGAGGGCGTGACCCCCGAGCGCTCGACGGCCGCACGGACGGCGACGGCGCCGAGCGAGGCCGCGTCGAGGGTGGCCAGCGCGCCGCCGAAGCGACCGATGGGGGTCCTCGCCGCGCCGACGATGACGGTCTCGTCCACCATCCCTCCCAGCGGCCTCCCGACGGCCACGCGGTACGTCGCGTCGCGCGATCGTAGGAGGTCGGGGAGCGCGGCCACGGAGGGCTAGCGTGCCGTCGGGACGGAGGGACGCTCATGGACGTCACGCGCATCGACCAGGTCGGCATCGCCGTGGAGGACCTCGACGCGGCGCTCGCCTTCTACGCGTCCGCGTTCGGTATCGGGGCCGTCTCCCGGGAGCGCATCGAGGAGGACGGTGTCGAGGAGGCGATGCTCGAGGTCGCCGGCGTGCACCTCCAGCTCGTCCAGTCCGTCCGGGAGGACTCCCCGGTCGCGCGGTTCGTCGAGCGCCGCGGGCCGGGACTCCACCACCTCGGGCTGGCCGTGCGCTCCCTCGAGGAGGCGCTCGAGCACCTCCGCGGTGAGGGCATCGAGCTGATCGACGATGAGCCGCGCGTCGGCGGCGGCGGCCACCGGATCGCCTTCGTGCACCCGCGCAGCACCGGCGGCGTGCTCGTCGAGCTCATCGAGGACGCACCGACGGGCCACGGCGCGGGTCAGGCCGAGCCCGAGCGGTAGCCTCGCGCCTCCGGACCGACCAGCCGTCCCGGTCCTGACGTGGGGTCGATGTGGGTCTCGGTGACCGCCTGCGAGCATGGCTGCGCGGAGAGGACGGGAGTCCGGCCGGTTCCGGCGCCTCGGGCCGGTCAGGGTCCTCCTCGCGTGCCGCGGGTCCCGCGCGCTCCGGCAGGTCGGGCAGCACCCGTCGCAGGGCGCGCACTGCGCAGCCGTCGGCACCGCTCGAGGCTCCCGAGCTCGACGAGTTCCTCCGGACACGTCACGGCGTCGAGCTGTACCTCGAGCCTCGCACACGCCTGTACGGCGACTCCGTGCTGCTCGTCGCGGCCGACGGCGAGTACCTGCGCCGTCCGGTGCCGGACGCTGCGACCGCGCGACGCTGGGCCGGGGAGCACGGCATCCCCGTGTACGACGCGGCGCGGACCGGCTACCCGCGCCGGGTGCGCGAGTACGACCGTGGCGTCCGCAGCGAGCGCGTCGAGCTCCACGACCTCCCGCCATGGCCCGGCAGCGACGCTCCGGGGGACGAGGAGGAGCCTCCTCCCCCACCGCCGGACGCGTCGCCCTGACCCTGACGGCCGTCAGGCGGCACGGCCGTCAGGCGG
>SKII01000011.1 GCA_007116505.1 Nitriliruptoraceae bacterium | reverse complement strand
CGAGGACCCCGACGGCCGGCGTCCCGACCCGCACCGCTCAGACGCGCTCGTAGTCCCCGAGCTGCACGTCGAAGCGTTCCTGCATCTCGACGCTGATGGAGGGGCGTGTGCGGGCGAGCGCAGCCTCGAGGTCGGCGAGGCCCACCCGCTCGTCACCGTCACCGCTGCGGGAGCGGGCGAAGACGACGGCCGCGGCCCGCTGCGTCGCCAGGTCGATGTCGCCCGGGGTGAAGCCCTTCGACCGCTGCGCGAGGTGCGCCGGGTCGACGGCCCCGGCGAGGTCGAGGGGTGCGAGCGCCTGCGCCCACAGGGCGGTGAGCGCCTCGAGGTCCGGAGGACCGATGCCGATCAGCAGGTCGAAGCGGCCCGGTCGCAGCACGGCCGGGTCGATCGTGTCGACGAAGTTCGTGGCGCACACGAGCAGGCGTCCCGGGCGGGCCCGGAACCCGGGGATGGACTTCAGCAGCTCGTTGACCACGCCGGCGGACGCCGGACGCTCATCACGCGCAGGGACGAGCTCGTCGAACTCGTCGATGAAGAGCACCACGTGCTCGAGGACCCCGATCTCCTCGAACGCCTCGCGGAGCTCGTTGGCGAGCGACCGCTCACCCGCCGACATCTTCGACGGCAGGAGCTCGATGAACGGCCAGCCGAGGCGGCTCGCGATCGCACGGGCGAACGTGGTCTTGCCCGTCCCGGGCGGTCCGAACAGCAGCGACGTGGCCGGCGGCCGCAGCCCGATGCGCTGTGCGAGGGCCGGCGCGGCCAGCGGCTGGACGATGCGCGAGTCGATCAGCGCCTTCTCACGCGACATGCCGGCGGCGAGGTCCCACAGGCCCTCGGGGAGGAGCTCGCCCCCGTAGGCGCTGATGACCTCGACCTGGCTCGGCTCGAGCGAGGACCGCCGGTCGAGACGCACGAGCCCGTCGGTCTGCTCGAAGCTGAGGTTGAGCATCGACTGCTGCCCGATCTGGCCGTGCTGGAGCACGGCGGAGATGCGGCGCACCCCCTCACGCGCGAAGCGCTGCTCGAGCCGCTCGATGAGGCCCGTGCCCACACCCTGCTGCCGCCACGACCGGGACACGGCGAGCGTCTGGATCCATGCGGTCGTGCCGAACACGCGCGCGGTGAGGAGCCCGACGATCTCGTCCTGGGCGACCGCGACCATCGTCGGGGCGCTCTCGCTGACGTCGGAGATGAACTGCGACAGGTCGATCTGCACCGTCTCCGGGTCGTCCTGGAGCGTCTCGAGCAGATGCACGGCGCCGGGAAGATCACCGCTGGCGTAGTCCCTGATGATGAACATCTTCTCCCCGTCCTCCGATCGGCCGTGCGATCAGCGCTCCTGCGCGCTCCCGGTGTCGCTGCTGCTGTCGCTCCCGGTGTCCTGATCGAGCCTGGCCTCGGCGCGCTCCGCCTCCGCAGCACGGGCAGCCGGCTCGCCCTCCGTGATGTCGTCGCGCGACCACGAGCGGAAGGCGTCGAGGCCGATGAGGACCATCCCGAGCCCGCCGAGGAAGAACACGACGACCCCGAACCCGAAGATCGCGGTCTGGCTCACGCGTCACCCTCCCAGCTGACGACGAGCGCACCGAGGGAGAAGAGCGACGGCACCCACAGCCCGACGTACAGCCCGGTCTCACGGTCGTCGAGGACGAACCACAGGTACACCGAGAGGAGGAACGACGCCGTCCCGGCGACGAGGAACAGCATCTTGGCGAGGACACGGCGCCGCTGCCGGGCCGTGAAGCGCACCCGCGACGACCGACCCTGCGACGTCTCCTGCTCGAGCATCCTGCACCTCCACGTCGACGACTGGGGGACCTCCCCGGAAGCGGTTCGGTGTGGGAGGCCCGGCGGACCGACGGGTCAGCGCCCGGCCTCCGCGCTCGGCCTCAGCGCCCGGCCCAGCTCCGCCCGACAGGACCCCCCACGGTCTCGGCGGTCGCGGCCTCACGCTGGTCGAGGATGAGCCGCGCGGAGTGGTCCCGGCGGGCGTAGTTCCAGATCCAGCTGAACAGCACCGAGACGCGGTTGCGGAAGCCCGCGAGCATCAGCAGGTGGAGCAGCAGCCACGCGATCCATGCGACGAACCCCCGCAGGCGGAGCCCGCCGGGCAGCTCCGCGACCGCGGCCGCCCGGCCGATCGTCGCCATGGAGCCCTTGTCGCGGTAGCGGAACGCCGGCGGCGTTCGGCCCGCAGAGCGGTCCACGATGACCTTCACGACGTGCTCCGCATGCTGGATCGCGACGGGCGCGACCTGCGGGAGCAGCCGCCCGTCCTCGCCGATGCCGGCCGCGACGTCCCCGATCGCAAAGACGTTCTCGAGCCCGACCACACCCAGCTGCTCGTCGATGGGGATGCGGCGGCCGCGTGCGAGCTCCACGCCGAGCGTCGTCGCGAGGGGCGACGCCGCGACACCTGCGGCCCAGATGACGACGCGGGCGGGGATGACCTCACCGTCGCTGAGGACGACGTGGCCGGCGTCCACCCGGGCGATGCCGACCCCGAGGCGCACGTCGACACCCCGCTGCTCGAGCCCGTCGATCGCCGCAGCGCTCGAGCGCGCGGAGAACCCGCCGAGCAGCTGGTCCTGCGCCTCGACGAGGACGATGCGGACCCGGCCCATGTCGAGCGAGGGATGGTCGTGACGGACGACGAGGTCGACGAGCTCCGCGAGCGAGCCGGCGAGCTCGACGCCGGTCGGGCCTCCCCCGGCGACGACGAACGTGAGCGTGCCGTCCTCATCGCCGGGCGTGTCGCCGGGCACGTCGCGCGCTGCCGAGGCCTCCTCGAAGCGCTGCAGCACGGCGTTGCGCAGCATCGTCGCCTCGGCGAGGGACTTCAGGCCGAAGGCATGCTCGGCGACCCCGGGAACGCCGAAGTCCTCCGTGATCGCACCGACGGCGATCACGAGGTGGTCGTAGGTCACCTCGTCACCGCCGGCGAGCACCACGGCGCTGCGGCCGTGGTCGATCGCGGCGACCTCTCCGAGGCGGATCTCCACGTCCTCGCGCCGCAGGATCGCACGCAGCGAGATGCCGACGTCCTGCGTCTGCAGCCCCGCGGTGGCGACCTGGTAAAGGAGCGGCTGGAACGTGTGATGGTTACGACGGTCGATCAGGGTGACGCGGGCGTCGAGCCTCCCCTGCCGGCGGGCGCGCGCGAGCCGACGGATGACGGCGAGACCGCCGAAGCCGCCGCCGATGACCACGATGTGGGGGCGCTCCGCCGCGGTCGGGGTGGAGGTCCGAGCGGCGGGAGCAGCAGGGTCGGTCATGCGGTGAGCAGCACGATCGCCGCGCTCATGGCCAGCATGAGCGTCGCCGGGACGGCCTTCCTGACCGGATCGCCGACCTTGACGTGCATCGCGATGGCGCCGACCATCAGGCCCGCGACGACCCCGGCGGCGATGACGACGGGCAGCTCGGCGACCCAGACGCCCGCGATCAGGACGAGGGCGGAGCCGACCTTGAGCACGCCGACGACGGGGAAGGCGAACGTGGGGAGGCCATAGACCGCGAACTCCTCGCGCAGCGACGTGGCCGTGCCGCCGCGGTACTCGGTCGCCGAGCGCGACCGGACGAGCCAGACGTTGAGGAGCCCGAGCCCCACGACCAGCTGGAGGACGGGGGCGAGCGTGCCCTGCGAGGCGGTCATGATGCCCTGTTCCGGTCGGGACGCTGGTCGGGTCGCTGGTCGGGAGGCTGGTCGGGAGGCTGCGGTGCGTCCCCCGAGGTGCCGTAGGCTCACGGTACTGCATGGAGCGGCCGGACCGGCGAGGTCGGCGCGGACCATCGGTCCAGCGTCGGGAGGGCGCGGTGTCCACCGCCACCACCATCCTCACCGTCGTGTCGGCCGTGCTGTTCCTCGGCTACGGCTCCCTGGTCCTCTTCTCCGGCGGTATGCGCGCGGAGTTCCAGCGCTTCGGCCTGGCCCGGTTCCGGCGTGCCACCGGAGCTCTCGAGGTCCTCGGAGGCCTCGGCCTCCGCGTCGGGCTCGCCGTCCCCCAGGTCCTCGTGGCGGCGGCCGGCGGACTCGCGCTCCTGATGCTCCTCGGCGTCGCCGTCCGGATCCGTGTCCGTGACCCCCTGGTGGAGATCGTGCCGGCCGCCGCGCTCATGGTCGCGAACGCGCTGATCGTCGCCGTCGCGACGGGCCTCATCCCCACCGGCTGAGCTCCGGGCCCGCCGCGACCGGTCAGCGGTCAGCGGT
>SKII01000121.1 GCA_007116505.1 Nitriliruptoraceae bacterium | reverse complement strand
CTCGCCCCCGACCTCGCGCTGCCCGTCGCCCCCGGCGCGGTCGAACCCGGCACGTGGCGTGCGCTGACCGGCGGCCGCGCCCTTCCCTCCCCCTCGCTGGCGGTCGCACGCCGACCCGAGGTCGATGCTGCACGCATGCTCGCCGCCCACGCCCGCATCCTCGTCCTCGAGGAGCCCCGGCACGCCGGCAACACCGGCGCGGTCGTCCGTGTCGCCGCCGCTGCGGGGCTCGCAGGCGTCGTCGTCATCGGGGGCGTGGATCCGTGGCATCCGGCGGTCGTGCGCGCCGCGGCGGGGCTCCACTTCGCCGTCGACGTGCTGCACGTCCCCGACCTCGACGCGCTCGACGCGCTGCTCGCAGGCTCATCGCGACCGCTCGTCGCACTCGACCCGGAGGGCACGCCGGTCGACCGTGCGGACGTGCCCGCCGACGCGGTCGTGATGCTCGGCACCGAGCGGGACGGGCTGAGCGAGCGCCTCCGCGCGCGGGTGTCCCTGCACGTCGCGATCCCGATGCAGGCCGGCGTGTCGAGCCTCAACCCCGCGACGGCTGCGGCGGTGCTCGCCTACCGCCCCTGAACAGGCCCCGGCCGGACCCATGCGTGCAGTCCGGTCGGACGCTCAGGCGACCTGCGCCGTGCCGGCGAACGGCCGGAGCTCCTCGGCCTCGTCAGCGAGCGCGTCGGCGACCAGCGCGACCGTCGGCGTGCCGTGCGACAGCACGCGGCGGAGGAACGTCCCGACGTCGGCCGTCGCGCCAGCCCGTGCGCACTCGCGACGCCGCAGCGCGTCCAGCTCGGCGTAGCCGGAGAAGTACGACGAGAGCTGCGCCGACGTGAGCTTCGCACGGCGCAGCTTGCCCTCGGCCTCGGCACGCTCCTGCAGCGCCGCGCCGGTCAGCAGCGCCATGGCGTCCTCGTCCGTCATCGACGCCGCGTGCAGGCCGAGATCGAGCAGTGCGTTCGCCGCCGAGCGCAGCTTCATCTTGCGCTGCGTGAGCACGAGGTCCTCGCGGGCGACGCGCGACGTGCCGTCCTCACCGAAGCCGACCTCGACCATGACCTCCTCGACCATGACCGCCCAGCCCTCGCTGAACACCGACCGCGTGAGGAGGCGCCGCACGGGCCTCGGATGCCGCGCGGCATGCGCGAGCTGCACGAAGTGGCCGGGGTAGGCCTCGTGCACGGCGAGCGAGCGCAGCATCGCGGGGTGGTACTCGCGCAGGAACGACCGCGTCATCGCCGCGTCCCACGTCTCGGGCACGGGGCTGAGCAGGTAGGTGCTCGGCAGGCCGTCGCGCAGCGGTGGTGGCCTCCGCAGCATCGCGACGGCGACGCCACGCTCCTCGACACCCATCGGCTCGACGATGAGGTCGTCGGCCGGCGGGAGGTCGATGAGCCCGCTCCCCTCGAGGAACGCACGTGCCTCCTCGACGGCGAGCCGCGCCTCCGGGATCAGGCGGGCCGGCTCGACCGCCGTGTCCGCGACGGCATCGAGCACCGTCCGCAGCAGCTCGTCGTCGGA
Organism: Nitriliruptoraceae bacterium; assembly: GCA_007116505.1. The sequence continues at coordinate 2,729 of SKII01000121.1, read as the reverse complement.
GGTCGGGCGCCGCACGCCGGGGAACCTGTGCTCCCAGCCGGCGGCGGCCAGCTCGACCATCTCCGCGCGGGTCTCGTTCAGGGTCGTGCGCGCGCGGTCCTCGATGCTCTGCGCATCCATCGTGGTCCCGATGGCGAGCCGCAGCGCCCGGTCGACGTGCACGGGACCGACACGCCAGTCGAGCCGGCGGTCGTCGACGAGCTCGTGCACGAGCGCGGCGAACGCCTCGAGCCCCTCCGCCGCGTACTCCCCCGCGTCGCGCGCCGCATCGACCTCGACCCCTGCCGCCTCCGCGTGGGCCGGGAGGCGGTCCCGCATCAGGGACACGGCGCCGGCGAGGCGCTCCTCGACGAGCGTGAACGACGGTGCCGACACGCCGGTGAGCAGCCGGCCCGCCTGCTCGAGCATCGCAGGGACCTGGCGGGCGCGCCGGACGGCGGCGGCGACGCGACGGTGACGCTCGCCCGGGTCCGTCACGGCGCCAGCGTCGCTGCGGAGGAGATCGAGGACCCCTCCGGTCGCGAGCCCGAGCGCCACCGCAGGGTCGACCGCGAGCGCGGGCCGCTCCTCGAGCTCGACGCGCCGCCAGCGCACCGCGTCGAGCAGCAGCCGGAGGTCGCCACCGAGCTCGCGGACCCGTCCGGTCCGCTCCTTGGGGAGCGCGCCGAGCTCGAGCAGCACGGCCGCCTCGAGGTCCGACAGCGAGCGGCCGCGCGCCTCGAGCGCACCGAGGGAGAGGGCGGGGAGGTCACCCTCGCGACCCTCGATGCCGAGGCGTGTCGCCTCGACGGGCTCGTGGTCGTGGATGTGGTCGACGAGGCGCCCGGAGAGCGCGGCGACCCGCTGCTCGGCCGTCTGCATGGCGCGCCTCCCACTTCCGGACCCTCCGGACGCTAGTGCAGGGTCGGGTGGTACCGTCCGGGCGTCCGTCCGACGGAGCCTCCGCGCCCCTCGGAACCCGATCGCGGCTCCCGTCCGCGAGGGTGGACCCCGCGGCGGTCGCCGGCACATCGAGGACCCCAAGGCTCCGTGCCCCACCGCCCCAGACCGCAGAGAGAACCTGTGACAGCGACCTTCCGGGACCTCGGGATCGACGACGCCCTGTGCGACGCGCTCGAGGCCAAGGGCATCACCCATCCGTTCCCCATCCAGGCGATGACGCTGCCGATGGCCCTCAAGGGCGACGACCTCATCGGTCAGGCCCGCACGGGCACCGGCAAGACGCTCGCCTTCGGACTCCCGCTCCTGCAGCGCATCGACCCGTCGGTGCGTGAGACGCAGGCGCTGATCGTCGTGCCCACGCGCGAGCTGTGCGTGCAGGTCCATGCCGACCTCGCCATCGGCGCGGCGCTCGGTATCCGCACCATCGCCGTGTACGGCGGCACTCCCTACGAGGAGCAGACGGAGGCGCTCGAGAGCGGCGTGCACGTCGTCGTCGGGACGCCCGGCCGGCTCCTCGACCATCTGAACCGGCGCAGCCTCGACCTGTCGCGCGTGCGCGCGCTCGTGCTCGACGAGGCGGACGAGATGCTTGACATGGGCTTCCTTCCCGACGTCGAGCGGCTCATCGAGGGCTGCCCGACGAACCGGCACACGATGCTGTTCAGCGCGACGATGCCGACCGTCATCGTTCGGATGGCGCGCCGCTACATGATCAGCCCCACCTTCACGCGAGCCGACCAGACCGAGGGCGAGACGGCCCCGCTGGTCGACCAGCACTTCATGCTCGTGCACCGCATGGACAAGCCCCGGCTGCTCGCGCGCGTCCTTCAGACCCCTGAGCGCGGCAACGTCTACGTGTTCGTGCGCACGAAGCACATGGCGGACCGTCTCGTCGAGGAGCTCGGGGAGCTCGGCGCGGAGGCCATCGCCATCCATGGCGACCTGCGGCAGGCGACGCGCGAGCGCAACCTCGACCGGTTCCGTGACGGCAAGGTCAGCGTCCTCGTCGCGACCGAGGTCGCTGCGCGTGGCCTCGACGTCGACAACGTCACGCACGTCGTGAACTACGACTGCCCCGAGGACGAGAAGATGTACCTCCACCGCATCGGCCGGACGGCCCGTGCGGGCCGTGCTGGTGTGGCGATCACGTTCGTCGAGCACCAGGAGGTCGAGCGCGCGAACCTGATCCGCAGGGCGATCGACCGCACGGACCTCGAGGTCGTGCAGACCTTCTCCACCTCGCCCGAGCTGACCGCGCTGTTCGACCTGCCCGAGGACGTGCCGTGGGCAAGGTCGGTCGCGCGACGCCGCTCCCCCGAGGGTGGAGAAGGTGGACGCGGCGGACGCGGTGAGGGCGGACGCGGCGGACGCGGCGACGGCGGACGCGGCAAGGGTGAGGGCGGACGCGGCAAGGGTGAGGGCGGACGCGGCGAGCGCGGCGAGGGTAAGCGCGCCGAGCGCTCCGAGACCCCTCGCGCCGAACGCTCCGAGACCCCTCGCGCCGAACGCTCCGAGGAGAAGGTCGACGCGGGCGACGACGCTTCGCGGCCGGCACGTCGGCGTCGCGGTGGGCGCGGGCGCGGCCGCGGTGGAGCCGAGGGTGCTGCCACTGGCGGGGAGGCCCGCAATGGGGCTGACAGGGACACCCGCGATGGCGCGCGGACGGAGCGATCCGGCGACGATGAGCGTCCGGCACCCCGTCGGGCCGCTGACGAGGACGCGAGCGCCGATGCGCCCCGGAGACGGCGTCGCGGTGGGCGCGGACGCTCACGACGCGACGGTGGGGG
>SKII01000019.1 GCA_007116505.1 Nitriliruptoraceae bacterium | reverse complement strand
GCGCCATCGCGACGTCGACGGCGTAGCGGACGAGCGCGAGCTCGAGCAGCGCGCCCTCGCCCTTGAGGTAGGCGAAGCGTGAGCCGGACACCTTCGCGCCGCGCACGAGGTCGAGCGCGTCCGCACCCTCGAGGAGCGCCACGTGGTCGCGCGGCTCGGCGACACCGTCGAGCGCGGGCCGCTCACCGCCCGTTCGCACGACGATGCCGTCGCCCTCGACGCCGTCGGGCGCGTCAGGGTGCGGGAGGTTCGGGATCCGGGAGAACGCGTCGTGCTGCGCGGCCTCCGCGGCGTCACGCTCCGCCTCGAGCGCGGCGACCCGCTCCTTGAGGACGGCCGCCTCCGCGATCGCCGCCTCGCGCTCCTCCGGCGGGCGCTTCCCGATCGCCTTCGATGCGGCCTTCTGCTCGCCCCGTGCGGCATCGAGCGCCGCGATGGCGCTGCGCCGTGCCGCGTCGAGCGCCGTCAGCCGCGCGAGCACGTCAGGACCCACGCCACGGCGCGCGAGGGCCGCCGCGGTCGCTCCGGGCTCGTCGCCGAGCAGGCGTGGATCGATCATGGGGCGCAGGCTAACCGCGGGAGAGCCCGACCCGTCCACGCGGCGGCCTGCCTGCGAACCTCCTCGCACGGGCAGCGACACGGGATCGCTGCCCACGAACGCCGACTGATGAACGCCGACCGAGCAGGAGGGGCAGAGATGCGGATACGGACCAAGGCAGGACGTACGGCAGGGCTGATGATGGCGACGGCGCTGGTCATCGCCGCCTGCGGGGACGGCGACGCGGCGGACGCCCCCGCCGACGCCCCCGCCGACGCTCCCGCCGACGCCCCGGCAGCCGACGAGGGGGCCGCGGCCGAGCTGCGCGCGACGACGGGCGACCTCGGCACCTTCCTGGTCGACGCCGAGGGGCGGACCCTCTACCTCTTCACCGCGGACTCGCCCGGGGTGAGCACGTGTGAGGACGCCTGCCTCGCGGCCTGGCCCGCGCTCGCCACCGACGGTGCGCCCGTCGCCGGCGACGGCGTCGACGCGACGCTGCTCGGCACCCTGACCCGTGACGACGGCACCGTGCAGGTCACCTACGGCGGCTGGCCGCTGTACCTGTACGCCGCCGACATGGCCGCCGGCGACACCACCGGGCAGGGCGTGAACGACGTGTGGTTCGTCGTCGCACCCGACGGCAGCGCGGTCGAGGACGTCGCCGACGCGGGCGCCGACATGGGCGGGGGCTACGGGTCGGGCGCCGGTGCGGACGAGGGCTACGGGGTCGACGGGCCGGGGTACGGCACCGGCGGCAGCTCGGGCGACCCGCGCTACTGAGCGACACCTGCCGCCGATCGCCCGACGCTCCGCTAGGGTCCGCCGAGCAGGTGCACGGTCGAAGTCCGGTGGGAACCCGGCACTGACCCGCAACGGTGATCCGCACGACGCGCCAGGAGAGGCGCCGAGAGCGGCGAGTCCGGTCGAACCGCGCACCTCGCGAACCGCACAGACCCTCGAGGACATGGGGTCGGTTCGAACGGTGCGACGGGACAGCTGTATCCCGAAGCGCCTGACGTGCCTCCCGGTCCCCGACGACCAGGAGGCAGCATGCGAAGCATCCCCTCCCGGCTCGTCGTGGCCGCCATCCTGTCGACGTCGCTCATCGCCGCAGCCTGCGGCGGCGACACCGACACCGCCACGCAGCCGGACGACTCCCCGATCACGGTCGACGTGTACGGCGCGCCGTTCACGCTCGACGCGCGCCCCGAGCGCATCGTGTCCCTCTCCCCCTCGTCCACCGAGGGGCTGTTCGCCGTCGGCGCCGGACCGCAGGTCATCGCCGCCGACGAGTTCTCCGACTTCCCGGCCGAGGCGCCGACCACCACGCTCAGCGGCTTGACGCCCAACGTGGAGGCGATCGTCGCGTTCGACCCCGACCTCGTCGTCGTCTCGTTCGACCCGGGCGACCTCGTCGCATCGCTCGAGGCAGCGGGCGTCCCCGTGCTGGTGCTCGACGCGGCGGTGGACCTCGACGACGTGCTGCGCCAGCTCGAGATCCTCGGTGCGGTGACCGGCAACGCGGCGACCGCGGACGAGGCCGTCACCGGGCTGCGCGCGCGCATCACGGCGGCCGTCGAGGGTGCGCCGGAGCTCGACACCCCGCTGGCGTACTTCCACCTGCTCGACGAGACGCTCTTCACCGTCACGTCGGCGACGTTCGTCGGTTCCGTGTACGCCCTGTTCGGCCTCGTCAACGTCGCCGACCCGGCCGACCCGGACGGCAGCGCGTTCGGCTACCCGCAGCTGTCCGCCGAGTTCCTCGTCGACGCCGACCCCGACCTCGTGTTCCTCGAGGACGGTGACGTCGACTCGTTCCGCGCGCTCCCGGTGCTCGGGCAGCTGCGCGCGGTCGAGGAGGACGGCGTGATCGAGCTGCTGCCCGACGTGTCGTCGCGCTGGGGTCCCCGCGTGGTCGACTTCATCGAGCAGGTCGCCGCGGCGGTCGAACGCCTCGCGAGCGGCGTGCTGGTGCTCGTGCGATGAGCGTCCCGGTCGCGGCGGCCCCCACCCCGGTCACGGTCGACGACCGTGACCGGGTGGTGCCGCCGCGGCCGCGCGACCTGACCGCGCGGCTCGTGCTGCTCGGTGTCGCCGCGGCCGTCGGTGCGGCGCTCGTCGCGCTCGTCGTCGGCTCGGTACGCATCGAGCCGGGCGCGGTGCTCGCCGCGCTCGCCGACCGCCTGCCGCTCGTCGCGCTCGACCACGGGCTGAGCGCCGTGCAGTCCACCATCCTGTTCGACATCCGGGCGCCCCGCGTGGTCCTCGGCCTGGCCGTCGGCGCGCTGCTCGCCGGCTCCGGCGCGGCCTACCAAGGCGTGTTCCGCAACCCGCTCGCCGATCCGTACCTGCTGGGCGTCGCTGCCGGGGCGGGGCTCGGCGCGACGTTCGCGATCGTGACGGGGACCGCGCAGCTGGGCGCCGGGTTCGCCTTGCCCGCCGCCGCGTTCGCCGGAGCGCTCCTCGCCGTCCTCGCGACCGCCGGGCTGAGCCTGCGCCGTGGTCGACCCGCCGGCCCCGCCTCGCTCATCCTCGCCGGCGTCGCCGTGGCGGCGCTGCTCGCTGCCGTGCAGACCTACCTGCTGCAGCGCCATGCCGACTCGCTGCGCGTCGTCTACGGCTGGCTGCTCGGACGCCTCTCCACCGTCGGCTGGGCCGAGGTCCGCATCGTCCTCCCCATCCTCGTCGTGACCGCGACGGTCCTCGTGCTGACCGCCGGCCGCATCGACGTGCTGGCCGTCGGCGACGAGGAGGCGACGACGCTCGGGATCCGCCCCGGCCCGACGCGTGCGCTCATCCTCGCCGTCGCGTCGCTCGCGACCGCCACCGCCGTCGCCGTGAGCGGACTCATCGGCTTCGTCGGCCTGATCGTGCCCCACGGTGTGCGGCTCATCGCCGGCACGCGCAACCGCCGGGTCATCCCGCTGTCGATGCTGTTCGGCGCGGCGTTCCTCACCCTCGCCGACCTCGTCGCACGCACCGTGCAGGCGCCGGCGGAGCTGCCGATCGGCGTCATCACCGCGTTCGTCGGTGCGCCCGCGTTCCTCCTCATCCTCCGCTCGCAGCAGGGCCGCGCATGAGCACGCCCACGCCGCGACCGGTCGCGCTCGCCGCGCACGACGTCACCGTGACGCTCGGCGGCGCGCGCGTGCTCGACGGCGTGTCGCTCGACGTCGCCGAGGGCGAGTGGCTCGCGCTCCTCGGTCCGAACGGCGCAGGCAAGACCACGCTCGTGCGTGCGCTGTCGGGCACCGTGCGGCACGGGGGCCGTGTCACGTTCGGTGCGGACACGGCGGACACGGCCGAGGCGGCGGGCGCGAGCGCCCCGCGCACCCGGGCCCGTCGCATCGCTGTCGTGCCGCAGGCGCCGGTGATCCCCCCCGGCATCACCAGCTTCGAGTACGTGCTGCTCGGCCGCACCGCGCACCAGGGGATGCGGCTGTCCGCGTCGCTCGACGACCGGCGGCGCAGCCTCGCCGTGCTGCAGCGGCTCGACCTCGAGCGCTTCGCGCAGCGCGACCTCGCGACGCTCTCCGGCGGCGAGCGGCAGCGCGTCGTGCTCGCCCGTGCGCTCGTCGCCGACGCACCCGTGCTCGTGCTCGACGAGCCGACGGCGGCGCTCGACCTCGGCCACCAGTTCGAGATCCTCGAGCTGCTCGCGGAGCTCCAGCAGGAGCGCGGGCTCACCGTCGTCACGACGCTGCACGACCTCGGC
>SKII01000158.1 GCA_007116505.1 Nitriliruptoraceae bacterium | reverse complement strand
CCCCGCTACGTGATGGGGACGATGGGTGGCGACGCCCAGCCGCAGGTGCACGTGCAGCTCCTCGGCCAGCTCGTCGACCGCGGCCTCGCGCCGGCCGAGGCGCTCGCCGCCCCGCGCTTCGTCGTCGACGTCGGTGACGGGTCGGTCATGGTCGAGCCGCAGATGGACGCCGCGGTCGTCGACGGGCTGACGGGGCGGCACCACACCGTGACTACGCTTCCCAAGACGCCACTGGCCGGGCAGGCGCACCTCATCGAGGTGACCCCCGACGGCTACCGCGTCGCGAGTGAGCCCCGCTGCGACAGCGGGGCCGCGGGCATCTGAGGAGCATCCGAGCGATGAGCACCCCCACCGGCACCCCGACCCCTCTCGAGCGAGGCGTGTGGGGCATCCTCGCCACACCGTTCGACGCGGACGGAGCGGTCGACACCGCATCGATGCGACGCCAGGTCGAGCTCCTCGCCGGCGTCGGAGCGCGCGGCGTCATCGCCCTCGGCGTGTTCGGAGAGGGCGCGCGGCTCGACGCCGACGAGCGTCGCCTCGTCACCGAGCACGCGCTCGCCGCCGCGCGCGACCTCGGCATCGGCGCAGGGGTCGGACTCACCACCCTCGATCGCGAGGAGACGCTGGCGCAGGCGCGGGCGGCGGTCGCCGTCGCCGAGTCCGTCGCGGGCGACGACGCGCTGCGCCCCGGCGGACTGCTGCGAGCGCTGATGGTGCAGGTCCCCTCCGACGACCCGGCGACCATCGCCGAGCACATGACCGCCGTCCACGAGGCCAGCGGGGCCGGGATCATCGTCCAGGACTACCCGCGCTCGAGCGGCGTCACGGTCGCCTCCGACGTCCTCGCTGCGGCGGTCGCCCCGCTCCCGTTCGTCGTGGCGGTCAAGGCCGAGTCGACACCGACGCCCCCGGCGGTGGCGCACCTCGTCGCCGGCTGCGGCGCGCCCGTGTTCGGCGGACTCGGCGGCGTCGCCCTCATCGACGAGCTGGCCGCGGGAGCAGCCGGCGCGATGACCGGGTTCTCGTTCCCCGAGGGGCTCGCTGCGACCGTCGAGGCGTTCGCGGCGGGCGGCGTCGCTGCGGCCCGGGCGACCTGGGCCCCGTGGATGCCCCTCGCCGTGTTCGAGCAGCAGGACGGGCTCGCGCTCGGGATCCGCAAGGAGATCCTGCGGCGCCGTGGCGTGCTCGCCCACGCGACCGCACGGCCGCCGGCGACACCGTTCCCCGCGGTGCTCGAGGACCTCCTCGTGGGGCATCTCGCCGATACCGAGGAGCGCCTCGCGACGACCGCCCAGTAGCCTCCCCGTCACGGCGCGCGTCGTCCCGCGTGGCCTGCACGGCGCGACGGGAGGAACTGCGATGTCGCACGAGCCCGAGCCCCTCCAGGGCGCTGACGTGCTGGCCGACCACCTCGACCTCGAGGCGCTGATCGAGGCGGGCGACCTCCGGGGCGTCGACGGCTGGCTCGACCAGCGCGACGTGCTCACCGTCGCGGACGAGCTCGCACGTCTCGAGCCGGCCGACCGGGCGGTCGTCTTCCGGCTGCTCCGCAAGGACCGGGCGTCGGTGGCCTTCGAGGCGCTCTCACCCGTCCACCAGGCGGAGCTCCTCGAGGCGCTGGGCGACGAGAGCGTCCACGACCTCTTCTACGCGCTGGACGCTGCGGACCGTACGGAGCTCCTCGACGAGATGCCGGCGAACGTGGCCGCGCGCCTGCTCGCGCAGCTGCCCCCGGAGGCGCGCCGCTTCACGAACATCGTCCTCGGCTACCCCGAGGAGTCGGCCGGTCGCGCGATGAGCCCGCGGTACGTGTCGCTCCCGGAGAGCATGACGGCCGCCGACGCGCTCTCCCGCATGCGGGCCGCGAACCTCCGGCCGCGCGAGGTCCTCGTGCTGCCCGTCGTCGACGCGACCCGGCGGCTGGTCGGGGTCGTCGACCTCCCCGACGTCGTGACCGCGGACGGCGAGGCGCCGGTCGGTCAGCTCGTCCGGCCGGAGACCTACTCCGTCAGCGTCATGGAGGACCAGGAGGTCGCTGCCCGCCTCATGCAGGAGGCGAACCTCGTCGCGCTCCCGGTCCTCGACACCGAGCAGCGGCTCGTCGGCGTGCTCACCGTCGACGACGCGATGGAGATCATCGAGGAGGAGGAGACGGAGGACGCGGCCCGTGCGGGTGGTGCGGAGCCGATCCTCGTCCCCTACCTCGACGCCGGCGTCCTGCTGCTCGCCCGCGCCCGAGGGACGTGGCTGCTGCTGCTGATCGCGGCCGCAGCGCTGACCGTCAACGTGCTCCAGGCGTTCGAGTCCACGCTCGAGCAGGTCGTGACGCTCGCCGTGTTCATCCCGCTGCTGATCGGGACCGGTGGGAACTCGGGGGCGCAGGCCGCGACCGCGGTCGTGCGCGCGATGGCCCTCGGCGAGGTGCGCATCGCCGACCTGCCGCGCATCCTTCGACGCGAGCTCGTCGTCGGGTTCCTCCTCGGGCTCATCCTCGGGACCATCGCCCTCCCGATCGTCGGGCTCGTCTTCGGCTGGCAGTTCGGCGGCGTGGTGGCGCTCACGCTGCTCGCGATCTGCTCGTGGGCCTCGTTCGCCGGTGGTCTGCTGCCGGTGCTCGCCCGCCAGGCCGGCATCGACCCTGCGGTGGTCTCCGCCCCGCTGATCACGACCCTCGTCGATGCGACCGGCCTGATCATCTACTTCCTGATCGCGCGCACGCTCCTCGGGGTCTGAGCGGCTCGGCGCGGCTCGTCAGCCGAGCCTGTGCGTGACGCCGGTCAGCTGCTCCGTCCGCTCGAACAGCTCTGCGGCGAGCCGCTCGTCGCGTGCACGCTGGGGCGGCTCCACCTCGACGGCGGCGCCACGCATCCCACCGGAAGGGCCGAACGAGCTGCCGGTTCGCACCCCCGGCTCGGTGGCCGCACGGAGCTGCGGGAGCGCGCCCTGAGCCGCGGACTGCGCGACGAGCCCGGTGACCGCACCGAGGACGCGGGCCCGGAGCAGGGCGGTCCGCCCTCCGTCGAGCGCCGTCCCTCGGGTCTGGAGCTCCGTCGCGGCGTAGCCGGGGTGCGCGGTCGCGACGACGGTCGTGGATCCGGCCCGCTCGAGCCGACGTGCGAGCTCGAAGGCGTAGAGCAGGTTCGCGAGCTTCGAGGCGGCGTAGGCGCGCCACGGCCGGTGGGGCTCCTCGAGCCGCCCGAGCGTCGCCGGATCGACGCGCCCGGCGCGCGCGACCTCGGAGGTGACCACGACCACCCGCGGCGAGGGTGCCGCAGCGAGCAGCGGGAGCAGCCCCGCGACGAGCGCCGCGTGACCCAGATGGTTGACGCCCATCTGGAGCTCGAAGCCGTCCACGGTGGTCCGCGCCGGCGTGCCCATGAGGCCGGCGTTCGCGATGACGATGTCGATCCGCGGATGCTGCGCCTCGAGTCCGGCGACGGCGCCACGGACGGAGGCGAGGTCCGCGAGGTCGAGGGGAAGGTGCTCGAGGTCGGCGTCGGGAACCGCCCGGAGGATGCGTGTCGTCGCGACGGCGGTGCGCTCCGGGTCGCGCGTTGCGAGGATCACGCGGGCGCCACGGCGCGCGAGCGCACGAGCGTTCTCGAGGCCGAGCCCGCTGCTCGCGCCGGTGACGACCGCGGTCCGACCGGTGAGGTCGGGGACGTCCTGCTCCGTGAACGACATCCTGGTCCCTCTCCCTCCGCTCGTGCGTGTGGCGCGGTCGTCACACGGCACCGGGGTGGGGGTTCGGAGCCGCTGCTCCCCCGTACGCCGGGGTACGCCGGCGGCCGTACGCCGGCGGCCGTACGCCGGAGGGAGGGGCCGAAGCCCCTCCCTCCGAGGTCACACGGTGGCGTGCAGCCGGCTCAGCTGCAGCCGCTCGTCGCGCCGCAGGACTCGCACACGTGGCAGGCGCCCGCGCGCTGCATCTTGATGCCGCACTCGAGGCACATCGGCGCGTCCGCGTCGATCGGCACCGAGGAGCCGGCGAAGCCCGGCGTGGCGGCAGGAGCCGGTGCGGCCTCCGCCTCCGGCGCCGTCGCGACCGCTCCCCCGTCACCGAGCTGCGGCGCGGTGCCGTACTCGGCGTCGAGCGACGCGGTGCGCTCGGCCACCGAGAAGATGCCGAGGCGGTCCCGGGTCTCGTACGGCAGGTACTCGAGCGCGAGCTTGCGGGCGACGTAGTCGACGATGGAGGTCGCGAAGCGGATCTCCTCGTCGTCGGTCATCCCGGCCGGCTCGAAGCGCATGTTCATGAACTTCGAGACGT
>SKII01000171.1 GCA_007116505.1 Nitriliruptoraceae bacterium | reverse complement strand
TCGCGTGTCGGCACCGACGACCGGTGCGCCACCGCGCACCCGACCGGGGGTGCGCGTCAGCCGCGGTGCGGGCGCGGGCATCGGCGTCCCCGCCGCACCGTCGTGGACCGGGCCAGCCAGCCCGACGGCGAACGCCCCCCGAGCACGGTGGTGCGGATGTGAGGGCGCCTCCGCGAGGTCGAGCACAGGGGTGACGCACGCGTCGGTCCCGGCGAACCGGTCCGCCCAGACGTCGCGGGGCTCCTCCGCGAAGCGGGCGGCGAGGATCGCACGCAGCTCCGGCCAGCGCGCGCGGTCGTGCTGCATCGGCAGGGTGTCTACGGGCAGGCCGAGGCCGTCGAGGAGCGCGGCGAAGAACGCCGACTCGATCGCACCAACGGCGACGAAGCGCCCGTCCGCGCACGTGTAGGTCGTGTAGAACGGTGCGCCCCCATCGAGAAGGTTCGTTCCGCGCTCGTCGCTCCAGGCCCCGAGCGCGGCGAGGCCGCGCACGAACGTCGTCAGCGAGGCGACACCGTCGATCATCGCGACGTCGACGACCTGGCCCAGTCCCGACCTGCCGCGCTCGACGAGCGCGGCGAGCACCCCCACCGCGAGCAGCATCCCGCCGCCGCCGAGGTCGGCGAGGTAGTTGGCCACGGGCGGCGGAGGCAGAGCACCGTCGCCGACCGTATGGAGCGCCCCGGACAGCGCCGCGTAGTTCAGGTCATGGCCTGCGGTGTGGGCGAGCGGACCGTCCTGCCCCCAGCCGGTCATCCGTGCGTAGACGAGATGCGGGTGTGCGGCCAGCAGCACGTCCGGGCCGAGACCCAGGCGCTCCATCACCCCCGGACGGAACCCCTCGACGAGCACGTCCGCGGTCGCGAGGAGCCGTCCGAGCACGGCCGGACCGTCAGGATGCTTCAGGTCGATCACGGCGGAGCGGCGGCCGCGCCAGACACCGACGTGCGCGAGCGTCCCGGCGTCCGACGCCGCACCGGGCCGGTCGATCCGCACCACGTCCGCACCGAGGTCGGCGAGCAGCATGCAGCCGTAGGGTGCGGCACCGAGCCCCGCGAGCTCGACCACGCGCACCCCTCGGAGCGGGCCGTCGCACCGCTCCGTCGTCGGGTCTGCGTCCTCCACGTCGGCTCCTCGCTCCGCCCCGGAGGTAATCTCCCGCCGACCCTAGCGAGGGAGCGGCGTGGGAGGCGGTCGTCCGAGCCTGCTCGCGCTCGTCGTGCCGGCCGTCACCGCGGCCGCCGTGGCGACCGCCGCTCTCGCCCTGGCCCTCTGGCCCCCCGGGACGGCCGACCGGGACCACGTGGCACCGGTCCCTGCCGACACCGAGGGCGTGCCTCGTGAGGCCCCCGCCGGCCCGCCCGAGGAGGACGGCTTCGCCCTGTGGGCGCGGGACGGGGCCGGTCTTCCGCTGCGATGGGACGCCTGCGCTCCGGTCCCCTTCCTGCTGAGCCTGCCCGCCCCGGACCACGCCGAGGACGACCTCCGTGAGGCGCTCGCAGTGCTCGCCGAGGCGAGCGGCCTCGAGCTCGTCCTGCTCGGGGCGACGGAGGAGCGGCCGACGGCCGACCGGGCCCTCGTCGAGGACACGCCGGAGGGCTGGAGGTGGCGACCCGTCCTCGTGGCGTGGGAGCATCCCGCGCGGACCGCGCTGCCCCTCGACGTGCATGACCGCGGCGTCGCGGTCCCGGTCGCGGTCCGTGACGGGGACCGCGAGACGTTCGTCACCGGCCAGGTCCTCATCAACGCGGCGCGGACCGACCTCCGCCCCGGCTTCGGCGATCGGAGCGATGCGGTCGGCGCGACGCTGCTGCACGAGATCGCGCACGTGCTCGGGCTCGCACACGTCGATGACCCGACGCAGATCATGTCGCAGTCCCCCGGCAGCGGACCGGTCCTGCTCGGCGCCGGCGACCTCGCAGGGCTGCGCGCGGTCGGTGCTGCCGCCGGCTGCCGGCCCGCGCCCGACCCGGCAGCCGGGCGGGGCCTGCGCGGGGCGCCCTGAGGGTCAGCCGACGGGCGTCCTGATGACCATCAGCCCAGCCCGCCGCCAGCTCCCGTCAGCCCACCGTCGACGGGGAGCACCGTTCCGGTGATCCAGTCCGCCGCATCGGACAGCAGGAACACGGTCGCCCGAGCGACGTCCTCGGGCTCGCCCAGGCGTCGGAGCGGGTGGGCACGGGCAGCGCCCTCGGGGTCGGCGGCCCAGAGCGCCTCGCTCAGGCGCGTGCGGACGACCGCGGCGGCGACCGCGTTGACGCGCACCCTCGGAGCGAGCTCGTGGGCGAGCTGCCGGGTGAGGTGATGCAGCGCGGCCTTGGACACGTTGTAGGCGCCGATCAGCGGCCCGGGCGCAAGGCCTCCGACCGACCCGATCGACACGATCGAGCCACCGTGCTCCGCCATCCAACCGTGCCAGACCGCCCGAGCCCACACGAGCGGCGCCCGCTGGTTGACCTGCCAGGTCGCGTCGACCGCATCCAGGTCGACCTCCATGATCGGGCCGGCGGACGGGTTCGTCCCCGCGTTGTTGACGAGCAGGTCGCAGGACCCGAAGGTGTCGACGGCAGCGGCCACGGCAGCGGCCGCGTGCCCCTCGTCCCGGACGTTCCCGACCACGGCGAGGGCACGCGGTCCGAGCTCGTCAGCGAGCGCACCGACCGTGTCCGCCCTCCGGCCCGTCAGCACGACGCCCTCGGCGCCGGCTCCGAGCATCGCGCGCGCGATGGCCTCACCGATGCCCCTGCTCGCGCCCGTCACGACCCCGGCACGACCCGCCAGCGAGACCTGCACCTAGGACTCCGGGTCCACGACCGCATCGATCGCGCGTGCGAGGGCGAGGTCTCGCTCGGTCACGCCACCGGCGTCATGGGTCGTGAGCCGCACGCCGACGTTCCAGTACACGTTGGTCAGCTCGGGGTGATGGTCCGCCTCCTCCGCGACGACGGCGACCCGGTCGATGAAGCGGATCGCGTCCATGAACGACGCGAAGCGGAGGTCGCGCAGGACCGCGTCCCCCTCGCGTCGCCAGCCCGGGAGGTCGGCGAGGGCACGGTCGATGGTGTCGTCGTCGATGATGTCCATGGTGACAGAGGTACCAGCCCGCGGCGACGGATGCCGGCAGGGCGGCCCCGCTGCCCTAGCGTCGCCCTCGCGCCGCGGGCCGGGCGTCCGCAGGCGCGAGGGCGACGAACCTTCTTCCCACGGACCGGGACCACGGACCGGGCCCACGGACCAGCATGGAGGAGGACGGGATGACGCGCAGCCTTCCCATGTTCCCCCTCGGCACGGTCCTCATGCCGAACATGGTGCTGCCGCTGCACATCTTCGAGCCGCGCTACCGCACGATGTTCCATGACCTCGTCGACGGCGACCGCGAGTTCGGCGTCGTCCAGATCGCGCGCGGGAGCGAGACGGGCGGCGGCGACGTCCGCGGAGACGTCGGCACCATCGCCCGGATCGTGCAGGCCGAGGAGCTCAACGACGGGCGCTGGGTCGCGGTGACGGTCGGGACGCGACGCATCCGCGTCACCGAGTGGCTCCCCGACGACCCCTACCCGCAGGCGCTCGTCACCGAGCTCGCGGAGGACGGCATCGACGACGGGGTCCGGGCGCGCCGTGACGAGCTGCTCCCCCGCGTCCGCCGGCTCCTCGCCCTGCGCAGCGAGCTCGGTGATGAGACCGTCCCGTCCACGTTCGACCTCGCGAGCGACGACGCGGTGTCGTGCTGGCAGCTGCTCGTGCTCACGCCCCTCGGCGACCTCGACGCCCAGGCGCTGCTCGGGACCGACGGGTGGGACGAGCGGCTGGACCGCTTCGCGCAGCTGCTCACCGAGCTCGAGGAGATGAGCGAGCTCGAGCTCCACGGCGGCGGCTGAGATGTGCGGACGGTTCGTGCAGACGTCCTCCCCCTCGCGGATGGCCGAGCTGCTCGAGGCCACCGACACGCTCGGTGACTCGATGCCGCCGAGGCACAACGTCGCACCGTCGACGCCGATCCCCACGGTGATCGGGGACGCGCGCGACGGTGGCCGCCGCCTCGGGGCGCTGCGCTGGGGCCTGGTGCCGTCCTGGGCCCGCAGCCCTGACGACGGGCCCCGCCCGATCAACGCCCGCATCGAGGGGATCGCCGGGTCACGGCTCTTCGCACCCTCGCTCGTGCGTCGCCGCGCCGTCGTGCCCGTCGACGCCTGGTTCGAGTGGACCGACGAGGACGGGGCGCGGCAGCCCTGGCTCCTCCGGCCCCGCACCGACGTCCCGGTCCCCGTCGCCGCCGTGTGGTCGGTGTGGCGCGCGCCGGACGGCCCGGCG
>SKII01000004.1 GCA_007116505.1 Nitriliruptoraceae bacterium | reverse complement strand
TTCGCCGCGACGAGCGTCGGCGTGCGCAGCAGCGCGCACCGTGACCCCGCGGCGCCCGACGTCGCCCTGCTCGATGTCGGCGAGCCCGTCGTCGCGGCGATCGTCACCACGACGAACCTCGTGCGGGCGGCCCCGTGCGTCGTCGGGGTCGAGCATGTCGCCGACGGTCGGGTGCGCGCCGTCGTCGTCAACAGCGGGAACGCGAACGCGTGCACCGGGGCGGATGGTCTCGTGGCCGCACGTGCGATGGCCGCCTCGGTCGCGTCGGCGCTCGGCTGCGACGAGCGCGACGTCGTGCCGATGTCGACCGGCGTCATCGGGGGCCCGCTGCCCGTCGACCGCATCGTCGGCGGCGTGCCGGGGCTCGTCGCATCGCTCGACGGTGGTGCGGAGGCGGCCGCGTCGTTGGCGCGGGCGATGATGACGACGGACACCCATCCGAAGCAGGTGGCGCTGCGCATCCAGGGTGACGGCGGATCCTGCATCGTCGCCGGCGTGGCCAAGGGCGCGGGCATGATCGAGCCCGCGATGGCGACGATGCTCAGCGTCATCGTGACCGACGCGCAGCTCGACGCCGCGGCTGCGTCACGCATCCTGCGCGCGGCGGTGGACCGGACGTTCAACCGCATCAGCGTCGACAGCTGCGGTTCGACGAACGACACGGTGCTGCTGCTCGCTACGGGACGCGCGGGCCCGGTCACCGAGGAGGCCGTCGCCGCGGGGGTCGAGGCCGTCGCGGCCAACCTGGCCAAGCGCATCGTGACCGACGGGGAGGGGGTGACCCGGGTCGCGCGCCTGCACGTCACGGGTGCGCCCGACGTCGGGACGGCACACGCGCTCGGCCGGGCGGTCGCGGCGAGCGCGCTCTTCCGCACGGCGCTGCACGGCAGCGACCCGAACTGGGGGAGGATCCTCGCCGCGATGGGTGCGAGCGGGACGGCCTTCGACCCCGCGCGTGTCGCCGTCCGGTTCGGGACCGTCACCGTGTGCGCCGAGGGCGGGGCGGTGCCCTACGACCACGCGGCCGCCGTCGAGCTCCTCCGCGCCTCGGAGGTCGACATCACCGTCGACCTCGGCCTCGGAGCGGCGGCGGCGTCCCACCTCGTCGCCGACCTGTCCGCCGGCTACGTCCACGTGAACGCGGAGTACACGACATGAGCGGTGCGAGATGAGCGGAGCGAACCAGCAGGGCACGATCGGTGTGCCGATCCTCACGACCTCGCCGGAGTCGACCGAGCGCGCCGAGGTCGCACAGGGCAAGGCGGCGGTGCTGCGCGAGGCGCTGCCGTGGATCACGCGCTTCCACGGACAGACGGTCGTCATCAAGTACGGCGGCAACGCGATGATCGATCCGGAGCTGCAGCGATCGTTCGCCGCGGACGTGGCGCTGCTCCACTTCGTGGGGCTGCGGCCGGTGATCGTCCATGGCGGCGGACCGCAGATCAGCGAGCTCGCCCGCGAGCGCGGCATCGAGTCGCGCTTCGTCGGCGGCCTGCGGGTGACCGACGAGGCGATGGTCGAGGTCGTGCACGATGCGCTCGGAGGCATCGTCAACCCGGAGGTCGTCGCGCTCGTCGAGGCGGCCGGCGCACCGGCGCAGGGCCTCATCGGGAGCGAGGGTCCGGTGCTCGTCTGTGAGACCACCCGCGGTCCCGGCGGGGAGGACATCGGGCTCGTCGGCGAGGTCGTCGGGGTCGACACCGACGCGATCGCCGCCATCCTCGAGGCCGGTCGCGTGCCGGTCATCGCGACGCTCGGGCGCGATGCTCTGGGTCGCGAGCACAACGTCAACGCCGACACGGCGGCGGGCGCCGTCGCGGCCGCGATCGGCGCGAGCAAGCTGGTGGTCCTCACCGACGTCCCGGGGCTCTACCGCGACTACGGCGACGAGGAGCGACAGGAGCTCCTCTCCACGCTCGGTGTCGACGAGCTCGAGCGCATGGTCGCCGCGGGCGACCTCCACGACGGCATGCTCCCGAAGGTGCGCGCCGTGCTGCACGCGCTGCACGGCGGCACGCCGCAGGCGCACATCCTCGACGGGCGCGTGCAGCACGCCGTGCTCATCGAGATCTTCACCGACGAGGGCATCGGCACGATGGTGGGCGCCCGGGTGCGTGCGGCGGAGGTCGACGCATGAGCGGGACCGTGGACGCGCCCGCTGAGCACTGGGTCGGCCTCGCGCGCGAACGCATGATGCGCACCTACCCCGACACGGACCTCGTGTTCGTGTCCGGGCACGGTTCGTGGCTCGTCGACGCCGACGGACAGGAGTGGCTCGACCTGCTCAGCGGCATCGCGGTCACCGCCATCGGTCACGCCCATCCCGCGGTGACCGAGGCCGTTGCGCGCCAGGCCTCGACGCTCGTGCACACGTCCAACCTCTTCCTGACGACGCCGGCGCTCGAGCTCTCGGACCGTCTCGCGCAGCTCGCCGGCTGGCCCGACGCGCGCGTCTTCCTCGCGCAGTGCGGGGCGACGGCGAACGAGGCCGCGATCAAGCTCGCCCGTCGGCACGGCAAGCTGCAGCATCCCGGCAAGGTCCGGCTCGTCACCCTCGAGGGAGGCTTCCACGGCAGGACGCTCGCCACCCTCGAGGCGACCGGTCAGGCGTCGAAGCACGCGCCCTACGCGCCGCTCGCCGGCTTCGTCGACACCGTGCCGCACGACGACCCGGCGGCCCTCACCGCAGCCGTCGGTCCCGACACCTGTGCCGTGCTGCTCGAGGTCGTGCAGGGGGAGGGTGGTGTGCGCCCGCTGGCGCCAGAGATGCTCGCTGCGGCCCGCGCCGCCTGCGACGCACATGGAGCGCTGCTGATCCTCGACGAGGTCCAGACCGGGGTGGGACGCACGGGCGCCTGGTTCGCGTTCCAGCACACCGGCGTCGTCCCTGACGTCGTGACGCTCGCGAAGGCGCTCGGGAACGGCATGCCCATCGGCGCCTGCATCGCACGCGGCGACGCGGCGACGACGTTCGTCCCCGGTGACCACGCGACGACCTTCGGAGGGAACCCGGTGACCGCCGCGGCGGCGCTCGCCGTCCTCGACGTGATCGAGCAGGAGGATGTGCTCGCGTCCGTCGTCACGCGTTCCGCGCAGCTGCGCATCGGCCTCGCCGATGTCGGCGCGGCGACGGGGCGGGTACGCGAGGTCCGCGGCGTCGGGCTGCTGCTCGGCCTCGTCCTCGAGGGCGTAGCCGCAGCCGACGTCGTCGCACGCTGCCGCGCGGAGCGGCTCGTCGTCAACGCCGTGGCCTCCGACGTCGTCCGGATCGCACCGCCGCTCACCCTGACCGCCGAGGAGGCCGCGCTGGCCATCGGGATCCTCGGACGGGCGATCGCCGACGCACCGGCGCTCGCGGACGCCGGGAGGACCGCATGACGCCCCGCTCGCTGATCAGCACCACCGACCTCGCGCCCGAGGAGGTCCTCGGCCTCCTCGACGATGCGGCCGCGCTCCGGGACGCTCGACGTCACCTCGTGGCGGGAGCGGCCGAGGGCGGAGCGGGAGGCACGACGCTGCGTGGACGGACGGTCGCGCTGATCTTCGAGAAGCCGTCGACGCGCACGCGCGTGTCGTTCGAGGTCGGGGTGTCCGAGCTGGGCGGAACGCCTCTCGCGCTCTCGGCGGCCGATCTGCAGCTCGGCCGTGGGGAGTCCGTCGCGGACACCGGCGCCGTCCTCGGCCGCTACGTCCAGGCGATCGTCATCAGGACCTTCGCCCAGCAGCGCCTCGTCGAGCTCGCGGAGGCCTCCGGCGTGCCGGTCATCAACGCGCTGACCGACGAGGAGCACCCGTGCCAGGCCCTCGCCGATCTGCTCACCGTCCGTGACGCGTTCGGGACGTTCGAAGGGCGTGTGCTCACGTACGTGGGTGACGGCAACAACGTCGCGCACTCGCTCCTCCTCGCGGGCGCCGCGGTCGGACTCGGGATCCGCGTCGCGCACCCCGATGGCTACGCGCCCGACGGCGACATCGTCGCGCGTGCGCGTGCCCTCGCTGTCGCGCACGGCTCGGAGGTCACCGTGACCACCGACCCGCGCGGCGCGGCGGACGGGGCGCACGTGCTCTACTCCGACGTGTGGGCGTCGATGGGACAGGAGGCGGAGAGCGCAGCGCGGGCGGAGGTGTTCGCGCCGTTCGCTCTCGACGCCGCGCTCGTCGAACGCGCGGCCTCCGATGCGATCGTCCTGCACTGCCTGCCGGCGCACCGCGGGGAGGAGATCGCCGCGGACGTCATCGACGGGCCCCGATCGAGGGTCTTCGATCAGGCCGAGAACCGCCTGCATGCCCAGAAGGCCGTGCTCGCGATGCTCGTCGGCGGTCG
>SKII01000032.1 GCA_007116505.1 Nitriliruptoraceae bacterium | reverse complement strand
CTTTGCCCTGACCCTGTCGCGCCGCACGCCTGCGGATCTCATGTCGGGCCGGGCCGCCCCGCTGGTCCTAGCCCGTTTCGCGACGCTGGCCGATGCCATGCTGGGCGCGATCGACCATGCCGAGGGGATGGCCACGAACACCGCGCCCCAGCTGCTGGCGATCTTCGATCGCGACGAGCGCCTTGTGCTGGCCGGGGCCGCCAGCGAATGCGCCGTCGCGTGGTGTCACCCGGTGATGAGCGCCACAGAAGCGCGGGGCGTGGTGACCGAGGCGAGCCAGCTGCGCGCGCAGGCGGGCCGCGCGGCCGCCTGGGGCGAGCCCGATCTGGTGCGACGGCTGCGCCACCGCGCCGATCTTCTGGACGGGCGTCTCGTCGACCCGCTCTGGCGCGGTTTCGCCGCCCGGGCGCTGCAAGTCGCCGCGTGAGGCCCGAGAGGCAGAGAAGGGCAGGGGGGATTTGGAGCTTGTCCGGGGGAGAGAGATCGCTTGGCCCGGCTTCGATCCTTCCCCTTACTGGAGAAACCCGATGAACATGACTGAACCCACCCTTGCGCCGCCGATGGCCCCCACGACCGTCGACGTGGCGCAGATCTTCGCCGCTCATGCCGAGCGCGCGTCCCGCATCGAAGCCTTGCTCCCGGGCAACAAGGACCGCCTCTTCGACGGTCTCATGGCCGCTGGCATCACCCATGTCACCGTGACCTTCGACGGGGCCGGGGACAGTGGCCAGATCGAAAGCATCGGCGCATGGTCCGGTGAGATCGCCGTCGATTTCCCCGCCACCGAAATCGAATACGCCGCGCTGACCTGGGACGACCCCGAGGTCGAGATGCGCCAGCTCTCGCTCGAAGATGTCGTCGAGCAACTGGCCTACGACTTCCTTTCCGACACCCATGGCGGCTGGGAGAACAACGACGGCGCCTGGGGCGAGTTCTGCTTCGACGCGTCCGCCCGCTGCATCCACCTCGAGTTCAACGAGCGGTACACCTCGTCCGAACTCTACACTCACGACTTCTGAGGGGGCAGCGATGGCACATCCCTATCACCACGCCCTCTCCTCAGTGAAGAAATGGGGCGGCACGGTCGACTGCTACATGGCCGTGCATACCTGGTTCGACCAGAGCAAGGAGATCACTGCGGACTTCCGGCACCGGGCGCTGCGCCACCATGCCGAGGGCATCTTCATGGCCGAGACGATTTTCGGCCAGACCATCACGCTCTCGACCGGGCGCATTATTCCGACCCGCTGGGTCGGCGAGCAGCATGTGAAGGAAGACCTCGGCTTCATCCCAAGCTTCGCCGACTGGGTGAAGGCCATCCGGCCGGAACCCTGGATGGGCCGGTCAGCGCGGATCGAGGCGCTGGTCGATCCGCATTTCGCCTCGCCCGTGGTCGAGGTCAGCTGAGATGACCGACCCCGCCTATGTGCGCCTCGGCCTGCCCTTGACGGCCACGCCCTACGCGGTCCTGCGTGCTGCGGTCCGGGCGCTCCACCCCGACACGCGCGCCGTGCGCGGCTTCCGGGCCGCGCGCAAGCGCTTCTATCGGCAGATGCTCTGCGCCCATGCCGCGCGACAGGCGGCGGGCGACAGTTCCACAGGCTAATCGCCCCCGACCACCCCTTCATCCCAATCAAGTGCCCGGCCTCTCGGCCGGGTCTTTCCCATTCAGGAGGTCCCCATGGCGGATTACTTCACCCATTTCTCGTGCCTGCTCGATGTCGGCACCCCCGACAAGGCGGCCCGCGCGCTCGCGCTGTTCCAGGAACTTCGCGCCGCAGATCAGGACGCCGACGACCCGGAGGTCACGGGCTTTGATCTCGTGCGCCAGGACGCGCCCGAGGGCAGCGCCATCTGGATCCATGACGACGACCACGGCGATGTCGAAGCCGTCATCCGCTTCGTGTTGCGCCTTGCGGAAGAGATCGACCTCGCCGGCCTCTGGGGGTTCCAGTACGCCCTGACCTGCTCCCGGCCGCGCCTCGACGCCTTCGGCGGCGGCGCGCATGTCATCGATCTCGGTGCGCGGAAATCCTTCGGCTGGACCAGCAGTCACGAATGGCTGGCCGCGGCTCTCAACGGGGAGGACGTCGATGCCTGAGCTCATCTGCACCACGGTCTACCAGTTCCCAGAACTCTCGGATGCCGCCAAGGAAAAGGCGCGCAGCTGGTATCGCGAGCTTGGCCCCCACGATGACTGGTGGGACGCGGTCTACGAGGATTTCGAGCGGGTCTGCGACATCCTCGGCATCCGTCTGAAGACCACCCCCGTCCGCCTGATGGGCGGCTGGACACGGCCCAAGCTCTGTATCTGGTTCTCCGGGTTCTGCAGCCAGGGCGACGGCGCTTGCTTTGAAAGCTACTGGTCCCACGCCAAGGGCGGGGCCACGCGCATCCGGGACTACGCGCCCACGGACGCGACGCTGCACGGCATCGCTGACCGGCTGCAGGCCATCCAGCGCCGCAACTTCTACCAGCTTGCCGCCGAGGTCAGCCATCGCGGGCGCTACTACCACGAGTACACGATGTCGGTGGACGTCACGCGGGACAGCCCGACCTGGCAGCCGCCGACCGAAGACGCCGAGGAGATCGTGACCGAGGCGCTGCGTGATCTGGCCCGCTGGCTCTACCGCCAGCTTCAGGCTGAATACGACCACCTCACCTCGGACGAGGCCATCGAGGAGGGGATCATCGTGAACGAGTACACCTTCACCGAAGCCGGGCGGCGGTTCGGGTGAGAGCGTGGGCAGTTCATTTGATCTTTACAATGAGGCCATATGATCTATATTCAGGCCAATGGAGGACGCCATGTACGTTGCTGAGAAAATCCGGGAACCCGCACAGGTCAACGCCGTCGCATTGAAGGCCTATGCGCGCGTGGCCGATGCCTGGGGTCTCAGCCTCAAGGAAGCTGCTGGCCTTGCGGACATGTCAGAGAGCACCTGGAAGCGCGCCAAGAAGCCGGATTTCGCGGGGGAGCTGACCAAGGATCAACTGCTGCGGCTCAGTGCGGTGATCGGCATCTACAAGTCGCTCGAGCTCTACTTCTCCGAGCCGCTCGCGCGAAGCTGGTTCACCCGACCGAACACCGGCCCGCTGTTCGGGGGCCGCCGTCCGGTTGACACCGCCATCGACGGTGGCTTGCCGCAGATCCTCGCGGTGCGGACCTATCTCGATGCGTTGCGTGGTGGGGCATGAAGCGGACCGAGGTTTCTGATCGCGGTCTCGTTCGTCTTCTGCCCGCCACCTACCACAAGCCACCGTCCTTGCGGGGTCTCGTCGATACCGATGACGAGATGGAGATCCTGGCCGAAATCGAGGGTCTGACCAGCGGCCGTCTTCTGGCGGAACGTGGCCGCAACCCGCATCTGGACCCGCGCGAGCTTGCCTGGCAGCGCCGCAGCCGTGATCTGCGCATCTACGGCGACAGCCATGTCAACGCCGCCTTCACCTACACCCGCGTCGGCGGAAACCGCTTCAACACCGAGGAGCGCGGTGCTTGGTATTGCGCGTGGGACGTGATGGTTTCTGTCAGCGAAGTGGCTTGGCACCGCACGCGTGAACTCGGCTTTACCGGCAGCTTCCATGACAGCGCCCGCTATGTGGAATTACTGGCCGACTTCATCGGCGTCTTCGACGACATGACCGATGAGGCAGGTCATCCCGCGCTGCATCCGGATCCGGCTGTCGGGTATCCCGAGGGCCAAAGCCTGGCCCAGCACTTGCGTCGGGGCGGATCCAAGGGCCTGATTTACCCCTCGGTCCGGGCTTCCGCGCCGGGCGGGAATTGCCTCGTCTGCTTCGAGCCCCACGCCATCCAGAACGTCCGGCCGGGTGCATCCTGGGATCTTGTTTGGGATGGGACGCCGCACTACTCGGTTACGGCTGTCGGCTGACGAGTTACAGCGCAAGCGCCCTTGGAGGCCCGAAGAAATGAAGCCTGCAAACGACAACAGCGCGGACGTCACAACCTTGAAGCCATGCGACCATCAGGCATTCTTCGAGGTTTTGGACTCTCCGCCCTTACCGATGGAAGCGTTACGGGCAGCATTTCGCCGGACGAAAGAGAGGTCATTCCGGCAAACACATGGCTTCCAAAGATGGACAGAGTCCGCCGGTCTTCTGGGCTTCCCATAGACGCGCTGAGGGCGGCGACGCCTCTGCCCCAAGAGACCACTATAGTTTTCTTCGATGAGGTTGCTTTTCCGTATCCGTCCGGTCTGACTGGCGTTGACTTATTGAGCCGTCCAGTTCCAGGGCATCAGTTCGTCGATATGGGGCATTTTGTGATCTGCGACGCGAGCGAGGACCCAGCGCAGCCAGGCTT
>SKII01000112.1 GCA_007116505.1 Nitriliruptoraceae bacterium | reverse complement strand
TGCGCGTGCTCAAGGCGAAGCTCGCCGAGCTCGAGCGGCAGAAGCGTGCGGAGGAGCTCGACGAGCTGCGCGGTGGCAAGCGCAACGTCGGCTTCGGCTCGCAGATCCGCTCCTACGTGCTCCAGCCGTACCAGATGGTGAAGGACCTGCGCACGGAGTTCGAGACGAGCGACGTTCAGCGCGTCCTCGACGGCGGCATCGACCCGCTGCTCGAGGCGGAGCTGCGGCGCAGGGCGCGGGCGGACCGCTAGGGCGTCCCGCCGCTGCCGCAGCCCCTGCCGCGGCCCCTGCCGCAGCCCCTGCCGCAGCCCTCCGGCCGTTCGGACACGGCCGACGTCCACGGGTCCCGAGGACCCCACCGGTAGAGTCCTGCGCGTCCGTCGCACCATACGTCTGCACCATGCCGTCCCGTCCGTCACCCCCTCACAGGACCCCGCCTTGATCCGTCTGTCCGAGGTCACCAAGTCGTTCAAGCGCGGCCGTGACGTCGAGGTCGTCGCCCTCGACCGTGTGTCGCTCGAGGTCACCAAGGGTGAGTTCGTCTTCGTCGTGGGGCCCTCGGGCTCGGGCAAGTCGACGTTCATGCGGCTGCTGACGCGCGAGCAGGTCGCCGACAGCGGCGAGGTCTGGGTCGCCGGGAAGAACCTGAGGAAGCTGCGCCGCTGGAAGGTCCCGCTGCTGCGCCGCGAGATCGGGTACGTGTTCCAGGACTTCAAGCTGCTGCCGAACCGCACCGTGCGCGAGAACGTCTCGTTCGCGCTCGAGGTGATCGGGCGTGGCCGTCGCGACATCCGCAACCGCGTCCCCGAGGTGCTCGAGCTCGTCGGTCTCACCGAGAAGGCGAACTCGCTCCCGCACGAGCTCTCCGGCGGGCAGCAGCAGCGGGTCTCGATCGCGCGGGCCTTCGTGAACAACCCACGCCTGCTGCTGTGCGACGAGCCCACCGGGAACCTCGACCCGGCGACGTCGGTCGGCATCATGAAGCTGCTCGACCGCATCAACCGGACCGGGACGACGGTCGTGATGGCGACCCACGACCAGCAGATCGTCGACTCCATGCGCCGCCGGGTCGTCGAGCTCGAGGACGGCCGGGTCGTCCGTGACCAGGTGCGCGGCGTCTACGGCTACGGAGCATGAGCTGATGGCCCGCTGGCGCTACGTCCTCGTCGAGGCCCTCGGGGGTCTCCGCCGAAACCTCATGATGTCGTTCGCGGTCGTCCTGTCGGTCACCGTGTCGCTCACGCTGCTCGGCGCGTCGCTGCTGCTCAGCGAGCAGGTCGAACTCGCGACCGACGACTGGACCGGCCGTGTCGAGGTGTCGATCTTCCTGTGCGACGACCGCACCTGCCCGGCGATCACGACGCAGCAGCGGCAGCGGCTCGAGGACGACCTGAGGGCCAACCCGGTCGTCGCGGAGGTCTTCTTCGAGGCGAAGCGCGAGGCCTACGACCGCTTCACGCGGCTGTTCGCCGACCAGCCGACGCTCATCGACGCGATCGACGTCTCCACGCTCCCCGCCTCGTTCCGCGTGCGCCTCGAGAACCCGCAGCTGTTCGGCGTCATCAAGGACCAGTTCGAGGCCTACCCGGGTGTCGAGGAGATTGTCGACCAGCGTGACGTGCTCAACCAGTTCCTCCGCTTCACGACGCTCGTGCGCAACGGTGCGCTCGCCATCGCGCTCATCCAGCTGCTCGCCGCCGGGGTGCTCATCGCGAACACGATCCGCGTGGCGGCCTTCGCGCGCCGCGAGCAGACGGCCATCATGAAGCTGGTCGGCGCGTCGAACTGGTACGTGCGGCTCCCGTTCGTGCTCGAGGGCATCCTCGCGGGGGCCCTCGGCGCTGCGGCCTCGTGGGGCATCCTCTACTACACGGTGCCGCGCGTCACCGCCGACCTGTCGCGTGAGGTCGAGCTGCTGCCCTTCATCGGCATCGATCAGGTCATCGCGATCGCGCCGATCATGGCGCTGGCCGGCATCGGCATCGCCGCGGTGTCCTCGACGCTCGCGCTCCGGCGGTTCCTCCAGGTCTGACGCACGCGCCGTGGCTGACGCGCCGGCCGACGCCCGGTCCGACCCGTCCGTCCGGACAGCGCCTGCGAGCGCTCCGGTGGTTGTTCGGCCTAGAATCACAGCGATGTCATCCGGCCGCACCTGCGCGTCCGGTGGCAGCGGCGACGTTCGGACGGCCCGGAAGGGCGGGGGAGGACCGCGGATGCGTCGCGTCTCCTTCCGGTCCGCCCTCGTGCCGACCGCGCTCGGGACCGCGATGGCCGTCCTCGCCGGGGTCGTGCTCGTCGCCGGTCCGTCCGCCCAGCCCGCGCTCGCCGAGCTCGCGGAGCTGCAGGAGCAGCTCGAGCAGACCGCGGAGGAGCGCCGGGCCGCCGAGGCGGAGCTCGCCGACGTGCGCCGGCGCGAGCGTTCAGCCCGAGAGCGCTTCACCGACGCGCAGCGCGAGTACGACGCCGCCGTCGCGGCACTCCGTGGTATCGACAGCGACCTCGAACGTGCCCGTGGCGAGCTTCAGGTCGCAGAGGCCGACCTCGCCGTCGCCCTCGCGGAGGCTGAGGTCGCGGAGCAGGAGGTGCGTGGTGCCGAGGAGGCGCTCGACGCGCGTCGTGAGCGGTTCGAGACCCGCGTGGTCGCCGCCTTCAAGTACGGGCAGTTCGCACTGACCGACGTCTTCTCCTCCGTCCGCGACGTGAGCGACCTCGTCGTCACCACCACCTTCGTCAACGCCGTCGTGCAGAACGACCGGATGATGGTCGAGGAGATGGCCGAGCTGCTCGCGCACCTCAGCGACCGGCGCGAGGAGGCCATCGCCATGCGCGTCGCCGCCGAGCACAAGCGCGACGATGCGAGCCGGATCGCCTCCGAGGTGGCCGCCCGCCTCGAGGACCAGCGGGCCGTGGCGGCGCAGGTCGAGCGGACCCGGGTGACGCTGGAGCGTTCCCTCCGGGACCTGCGCGAGGACGCGACGGCCCTGCAGGAGCACCTCGACGAGCTCGAGGCGGCGCAGCGGCTCATCGAGCGCATGATCCGCGAGGCGCGTGCGCGCGAGGTCGGCGACACGGGCAGCGGCTGGCTCCGTCCCGTCGACGGCTGGCTGTCCTCCGGGTTCGGCAACCGCTTCCACCCGATCCATCGCCGCAACATCCTGCACGCCGGGGTCGACCTCGCCGCACGGACGGGCACCCCGATCTCCGCCTCCCGCGGCGGCATCGTCATCCACGCCGGCTGGATCCGCGGCTACGGCCACACGGTCATCATCGACCACGGCGAGGGCGTGACGACGCTGTACGCCCACATGTCCGCCTACGCCGTGCAGGGCGGGCAGTACATCGCCCAGGGCGGGCGCGTCGGTGACGTCGGGATGACGGGCACCGCGACCGGCCCGCACCTCCACTTCGAGGTGCGCATCGGTGGCGTGCCGCAGAACCCGTGCGGCTTCATCACCTGCTGAGCCCTACGCTGGGCGGATGACCGCGAAGCGCACCGGGGCCGAGGGGCCCGGGCAGGGCGGCGGGGCAGCACGCGGGGGCCGGGGATCCGGCACCCTCACGGCAGTCCAGAACCGCCGCGCCTCCTTCGACTACCACCTCGAGGACCGCCTCGAGGCCGGCCTCGTCCTGACCGGGACGGAGGTCAAGTCGCTGCGTGCCGGCAAGGGTTCGCTCGTCGAGGCATGGGTCAAGGTCGAGCCGTCGCGGCCCGGACGGCCCGGCGAGGTCTGGCTCATGCAGTGCCACATCCCCGAGTACGCGTTCGGCAACCGCTTCAACCACGAGCCGATCCGTCCCCGCAAGCTGCTCCTGCACCGCCGCGAGATCGAGCGGCTCGCCCACGAGGTGGGCGCGCAGGGCGTCACGCTCGTCCCGACCCGCATCTACTTCAAGGATGGCCTCGCGAAGCTCGAGTTCGCCGTCGGCCGCGGGAAGAACGTGGCGGACAAGCGGCGCACGATGGCGAAGCGTGACGCGGAGCGCGAGATGGCGCGTGCGCTCAAGGACCGACGCAACGCCTGAACGGCCGGGCGGGCCGACCGGCCAGCCATCCCCGCCCGGTGTCACCGCAGCGCGGTACCCTCGGACCTGTCCGGCTCGCCGGACGGACTGCACCTTGAGAACCGCACAGCGTCGAAGCACCGCCCAGGGGGCTGACACGGTCTCGACCGTGGTCGTTGCCGCCGGTGCGGGAGCGTGCCGAGGAAGCTCACGCGTGCCTCGTTAATCCCACGTGAGAACCAACAACCGCCAAGGACACTGACCTGGCCCTCGCTGCCTGATACGCAGCGACGATCGCCCGCCGACGCCTCGTAGGTGGGGTCGATC
>SKII01000126.1 GCA_007116505.1 Nitriliruptoraceae bacterium | reverse complement strand
GCCGTCGGTACATTGAGGGACCGAGCCGGAAGGAAGAGGGCATGGCGCTCTCCGAGCACGAGCAGCGGATGTTCGCCGAGATCGAGCGGCAGCTGGTCGCGGAGGACCCCCGCTTCGTCGCGCGCACGCGCTGGACGCTCAAGGCATGGTCGCCCGAGGTCCGCATCCGGGTCGCGGCCGTGCTCGGCTCGATCGGCCTGCTCGGCATGCTCGCGCTGACCTTCGACCTCCTGTTCGGGATCGTCGGAACGGCACTCGTCCTCGTCGCGTTGCTGGTCGGCGTCGGGGCCGTCGGGGAGCGCTCGCGGGCGGGGGAGCGCGGGGCACCACCGGACGGGCGCTGACCCTCCTCCACTCCGCACCACCGCAGGCTGTGGCTCTGCGCCTGCAGGTGCCCTGCGGGGCCGGATCGGGACGATCCCTCCGCAGGGGCAGGGCGGGGGCAGGGCGGGAGCCGGGCAGAGGTTCGCCCTCGGGTCCTCTCCGTCGCGATCCTGCACCACTCCGCTCCACCTCCTTGAACCGCTGAATTCAGCGTTCTCCGGCCTTTCTGTGTCTGCGGTCGACCCAGGGACGTTGACATGTGGTGTCGCTTGGCCATAGAGTGGAGCGAAGTGGAGTATCGTTCCACAGGCGAGCCGGACGGTCCGGTGGTGTGGCAGCCCGGTGCGGCGGCCCGCAGGGATGGGGAGGGGGTGCGATGTTCCTCGGCGAGCACCTCCACACCCTCGACGGCAAGGGTCGTGTCATCCTCCCGTCCCGCTTCCGCGAACGCCTCGCGAGCGGCCTGGTCCTCACCCCGTCCCAGGACCGGTGCATCGACGTGTGGCCGCTCACGGGCTTCGAGCGCCGGGTCGAGGAGCTGCGCGCACTGCCGCGCACCGACCAGCGCGCCCGCACCTACCTGCGGGTGTTCCTCGCCGGTGCGCACGAGGAGAAGCCCGACGCCCAGGGCCGCGTCACCATCCCGCAGCGCCTCCGCGAGTACGCGGGGCTCGCGCGCGACCTGACGGTCAACGGCGCGGACGAGCGGCTGGAGATCTGGGACCGGGGCATGTGGGACCAGTACCGGGAGCGTGCCGAGGAGACCTTCGCGACGCTGGACGGTGGGCTGTGAGTCCCGACAGCCTCGCTCCCCACGTGCCCGTGCTCCGCGACACCGTGACGTCCCTGCTGGAGCGTCCCGACGGCGTGGTCGTCGACGTCACGCTCGGTGCGGGCGGGCACACGGCGGCCATCGTGGCACGTCGCCTGCAGCTGTGGGGTCGGGCCGACGTGCTCGGTATCGACCGTGACGAGCAGGCGCTCGCGATCGCCCGTGAGCGGCTCAGCGCGGAGCTCGCCGACCCGCGGGTCCGCATCCGCATGGTCCACGCCCGAGCGGACGAGCTCGCGCGTGTCCTCGACGACGAGGGCATCGATCGTGTCGCCGGCGTCCTGATGGACCTCGGGGTGTCCTCGATGCACCTCGACCGGGTCGAGCGCGGCTTCAGCTACCGCAACGACGGCCCGCTCGACATGCGCATGGACGTCTCGCAGCCGCTCACCGCCGCCGACCTCGTCAACGAGCTGGAGGCGGGGGAGCTCGCCGACATCATCCGGCGCTACGGCGAGGAGCGGTTCGCGCACCGCATCGCCGATGCCATCGTCGCGTCCCGGCCGATCTCGGGCACCGTCCGTCTCGCCGAGGTCGTCCGCGATGCCATCCCCGCCGCGACCCGGCGCACCGGAGGTCACCCCGCCACCCGCACGTTCCAGGCGCTGCGGATCGCGGTCAACGAGGAGCTGGCCTCCCTCGAGGCGACCCTGCCCGCCGCCATCGACCGTCTGGACGAGGACGGTGTCCTCGTCGTCCTCAGCTACCACAGCCTCGAGGACCGCATCGTGAAGCGCGCGTTCGCCGACGCCGCCCGTGGCTGCGTGTGCCCACCGCGCATCGCGGTGTGCGCCTGCGGCAGGGTGCCGAGCGTCGAGCACGTCGTGCGCCGACCGGCCGTCCCCACGCCGGAGGAGCTCGCGGCGAACCCTCGGTCCGCCTCGGTCCGTCTGCGTGCAGTGCGCCGTTCGGCGGTGGCCGCATGAGCGCCGTCGCCCTGGAGCGGCCGCACCGCCTGCGCGCCGTCGCGACCTCCGAGGCGACCGAGGAGGTGGTCGTCCCCAGCGGCCGTCTGACCCTCCTGCTCGCACTCGCCACGGTGCTGGTCATCGTGCTGGGGGTGTTCGGGATCGTCGGGCTGAACGCGATGGCGGCCAACGCGGCGGTCGACGCCCGGGCGCTGGAGCGGCAGGTCGAGCTCGAGGAGCGTCGCTACGCGGAGCTGCTCGTCGCGGTCACGGCCAAGCAGGATCCGGCGCGGATCCGTGCGGAGGCGCTCGAGATGGGGCTCGTCCCTGCGACGGCGGCACGGCATCTCGTCGTGGCCCGGGGCATCGACGCCGACGGCCAGATGCGGGCCGACGCCCGCGCCGACGTCAGCGACCCGCTCAAGCCGGTCCTGACGCAGGGTCGCTGAACCATGGGACGCTGGCGCACCGACGACCACGCGAGGGTCTCCCGGCGGAGGATCCACGTCACCTTCGGCGCGTTCCTGCTCGTGCTCCTCGCCACCGTCGCGCAGCTCGTCGACATCCAGGTGCTCAGCGCCGAGGAGCACGCGGAGCGTGGCGTCCGCCAGCGTGAGCGCACCATCGAGCTGCCCGCCAGCCGCGGTCGCATCTACGACCGCGAGGGGGACATCCTCGCCACGTCGCTCACGAGCGCGACGATCTACGCCGACCCGCGGAGCTTCGTCCCCGAGGTCCGCGACGACGGTCGCACGGTCCCCGCCGCCGGTGACCCGGTCCACGTCGCCCGGACCCTCGCCCCGCTGCTCGAGCTCGACGCGGACTGGATCGAGGCGCGCCTGCGGCGCGACGCGCACTTCGTCTACCTCGCGCGCCAGGTCGACCGCACGCTCGGCGAGGAGATCATGGCGCTGCGGCTGCCCGGCATCGGCGTGCTGCGCGAGCCGCGCCGCGTCTACCCGGGCGGCGCGCTCGCCTCGCAGGTGCTCGGCTTCACCGGCATCGACGGGGACGCCCTCCAGGGGCTCGAGGCGCGCTTCGACGACGTGCTGCGCGGCACGCCGGGGGTGCTCCGCTTTGAGCGCGCCCTCGGTGGGCTGTCCATCACCTCCGGCATGCGCGAGGTCGAGCCCGCGGTGCCGGGCCAGGACCTCGTGCTGACCCTCGACCGGGACATCCAGTTCGCCGCCGAGCGTGTCGCGACCGAGGTCCTCGCGCGCCACGACGCCGAGGCAGCGACGATCGTCGTCCTCGAGGTCGGGACCGGCGAGGTCCTCGCGATGGCCTCCGCGCCCACCTTCGACCCCTCCGACCGTCGCAGCATCGACCACGCCTCCTGGCGCAACCGGGCCGTGACCGACCGCTTCGAGCCGGGCTCGGTGCAGAAGCCCCTCGCGATCGCCGCCGCCCTCGAGTCCGGCTCGATCACCCCGGCCACGACCTTCCAGGTCCCCGACCGCTACCGCGTCGCCGGGAGCACCTTCAGCGACGGCAGCAAGCACGGCATCGAGACGTGGACGGCCGGCGACATCCTCGCGCGCTCGAGCAACGTCGGCACCATCATGATCGCCGAGCGCATGGGCATCGACGTCCTCCGTGACCAGCTCCACGCCTTCGGCTACGGCACGCTGACGGGGCTGCGCTTCCCCGGCGAGGTGGGCGGCTACGTCCCTCCGCGCGACCAGTGGTGGGCGACGACGCTCCCCACGGTCTCGATCGGCTACGGGACCTCCTCCACGCTCCTCCAGATCGCGAACGCGTATGCGGCCCTCGGGAACGGCGGGGTCCTGGTCGACCCCGTCCTCGTGCGGGGGACGGTCGGGACGGACGGGCTGCTCGAGGCGGCCGAGCGGCCGGCCTCGCGACGGGTCGTGTCCGCGACGACCGCCGCGCAGGTGCTCGACATGCTCGGGCAGGCCGTCGACGGGGTCGGGGCGACCGGCACGCGCGCGCAGGTCCCCGGCTACCGCGTGGGCGGGAAGACGGGTACGGCCATCAAGGTCGACGAGGTCGCAGGCGGCTACTCCGACCGTTACGTCAGCACGTTCGTCGGTCTCGCGCCGCTCGACGACCCGCGGATCGTCGTCGCGGTCATGGTCGACTCACCTCGCGGGCCCTACTTCGGGGGCGTCGTCGCGGCTCCGGCGTTCGCCGAGGTCATGCACGCGAGCCTGCTCGCACGGCGCATCGTGCCCGACAGCGCAGGACGGTCCGTGAGCGAGCTGGTCGAGGAGACGCGACGCTCCCTCGCCGAGGCCGAGGCGCGGGCCGAGGCGCGGGCCGAGGAGGCGCGTGAGGCCGAGGCGCGTGAGGCCGAGG
>SKII01000042.1 GCA_007116505.1 Nitriliruptoraceae bacterium | reverse complement strand
GAGCGCTTCCTCTCCGCCCGTCACCCCGACGACACCGAGGCGGCGCATGTGGTCGCCGAGTGGCGCCGGGTCCTCGAGGCCCTCGCCACGGACCCGGGCTCGCTCGCTCGGGAGCTCGACTGGGTCGCGAAGCTGCAGCTGGTCGAGGCCCTCCGGGAGCGCGACGGCCTGCAGCTCGACGATCCGAGGGTGGCGCTGCTGGACCTCGCCTACCACGACGTCTCACCTGAGCTGGGCCTGCACCACCGGCTCGTGCGGCAGGGGAGGATGGTGGCGCGGACGAGCGAGGAGGAGGTCCTCCGAGCGATGGAGGAGCCTCCTCGGACACGGGCGCAGCTGCGAGGCAGGTTCCTTCGGGCCGCCCGGGAGCACGGTCGCGACGTGACGGTCGACTGGGTCCACCTGAAGGTCAACGGCGAGACGCAGCGGACGGTGATGTGCAAGGACCCCCTCATCTGGGATGATGCGCGCGTCGATCGGTTGATTGAGGAGCTCGCAGGGCACGCGGGCTAGGCGGGGAGGTCCGGACATGGGGATGCCGGCGGTCGAGCGGCTCGTGAACCTGACGATCGCGCTCCTCGAGACGCGGCGGCCGATGACGTTCGAGGAGCTCCGGCGCCGGACCGGGTACTACCCCCAGCCGGACCCCTCGACCGCGCGCCGCATGTTCGAGCGGGACAAGGAGACGCTCCGTGAGCTCGGTATCCCGGTCGAGACGCGCCAGGACTTCGGCATGGACGACCCGGGGTACCTCATCGACCGACGGACCTACGAGCTGCGCGGCGTGGACCTCGACGCCGAGGAGGTCGCAGCACTTTCCCTCGCCGTCGACATGCTCGGCCCCGAGCAGGGGGCCCTCCCGCTCGCGAAGCTCGCCGCGCGCGCTCCTGACCCCACGCCCATCGACGCCCCGCCCACCCGCGCCGGCATCCCGCTGACCGACGTCGACGCCTTCGCGCCGGCGATCGTCGAGCGCCGTGTCGTGACCTTCGACTACCGCACGGCCGACGGCCGCAGCGGGACGCGCACGGTCGAGCCGTACGGGGTCGTCCGTCGCCGGCGGGCCTGGTACCTCGTCGGCCGGGACGTCGATCGTGACGGTCTCCGAGGGTTCCGCACGGACCGGATGCTGAGCGACATCACGACGGTCGGGCCCGCCGCCGCGTTCGAGGTCCCCGACGGCCTCGATCTCGGCGCCATCGTGTCCGGTCCGGAGATCCCCACGGTCGATGTCCTCCTCGACGTCGCGCCCGAGGGACGATGGGTCGTCAGCGCGCGCGGCGGCGTCGAGGAGGTGCTCGACGAGGACGGACGCGACGCCGACGACGGTCGACGACGGTTCCGGCTGGCCGGCGTCGACCCGGTCCGCGACCGCGCATGGCTGCTCGGCGTCGCGCCGGAGGCCCGCGTGGTCGAACCCGACGGCCTGCGCGCCGCGGTGCGCGATGCGCTCGGTCGCGTCGTCGACCGCCACTCCGGCGTCGCCGTCGCGCAGGAGGGGTCGCGATGAGCGGACCTGCCAGACCCGACGTCGTCCGCATGCTGACGCTCGTCCCGTGGCTCATCGAACGTCCCGGCGCGAGCCTCACCGAGACCTCGGCCGTGTTCGCCACCGACGTGGCGACGATCCGCGTGGAGCTCGAGCATCTCGACTACTGCGGCCTGCCGGGCCTCGGCGGGGGCGCGCTGTTCGACGTCACGATCGTGGGCGACCACGTCACCGTCCGCATGGCTGACGAGCTGCGCTACCCGATGCGTCCGACGCCGCACGAGACCCTGCGGCTGCTGCTCATCGCGACCGCGGCCGAGCGTGTCTCCGGGAGCGACGTGCCGGCGCTCCGCTCCGCGATCGGGAAGCTCCACCGGGCGCTCGGGGTGACCGAGGGCGCGGTGACGGTGCTCGATGCCGAGCCGGACGACGTCGTGCTCCTCGCCAGGTCGGCGATCGCGGACCGTGTCCGCGTGCGCTTCAGCTACCGCGGGCGGGCCGACACCGCGCCTGCGGAGCGCACCGTCGAGCCGTGGGCCGTCGAGCTCAGCGAGGGCGCCTGGTACCTGCACGGCCTCGACGCGGGTGCCGGGGCACCGCGCGTGTTCCGCCTCGACCGGGCCTCCGACCTCCGTCGGACCGACGAGCCCGCCGTCGCCCCCGTCCCCGAGCGCCTCGAGAGCCCCGTGTACGAGCCGGCGGTGGGGGACGCCGAGGTGGAGCGGCTGGTCGACGCCGGGGGCGCGTGGCTCCTCGATGCCGTGCGGGCCGATGCCACCGAGCCGTCGGGTCCCGACGGTGGCCTGCGCGTCCGGCTGCGGACGGGCAACCCGGAGTGGCTGACACGGCTCGTGCTGATGGCCGGAGGCGCGGTCGAGGTGATCCACCCGGCCGAGCTGCGCGAGCAGGTACGGTCCCGAGCGGAGGAGGCGCTGGCGGCGTCGTGATCACGGGCCGCAGCACCACCGGACAGGAGCGACCGCGATGACCCTTCCTCGAGGCTCAGAGCTGCTCATCATCCTGCTCATCGTGCTCCTGCTCTTCGGTGCGCGACGACTTCCCGACCTCGCCGAGTCGCTCGGGAAGTCGCTGAAGGTGTTCCGCAGGTCCACCAGCGACGACGAGGGGGACGGCTCCGCTTCCGACGGGACCGACGAGCGGGCGTGACCGAGGAGGTCCCCCCGTCCGCCGATGATGGACGGACGGTCCGCCGCCGCGACGAGATGCCCCTCGCCGAGCACCTCCGCGAGCTCCGCCAGAGGCTGGTCCGCGCCGGGATCGCGATCGGGCTCGGCGCGGTCGCCGGCTACCTGATCTTCCCGTGGGGCGTCGAGCTCCTCCTGAGGCCCTACTGCACGGCCGTGGGACGTGCAGACAGCTGCGAGCTCATCGTCCTCGGTCCGCTCGACCCGTTCCTGGTGCGGCTCCGCGCCGCCTTCGTCGCAGGCATGGTGGTCGGGGGGCCGGTGCTCCTCCACCAGCTCTGGCGCTTCGTGCGGCCCGGTCTGACCGTGAGGGAGCGCCGCTACGCGCTGCCCTTCATCCTGCTCAGCCAGGTGATGTTCGCCGCGGGCATCGCGTTCGCCGCGTGGGTCATCCCGAGGGGTCTCGGGATCCTCCTCGACCTCGGCGGGGCATCCATCAGCCCGCTGCTCGGCGCTCGGGAGTACCTGTCGTTCCTCCTCGCGATGGGCCTGGCGTTCGGCCTCGTCTTCGAGCTCCCGCTCGTCCTCGCGTTCCTCGCGCTCACGGGCGTGATCACCTCCGAGGGGATGCGCCGGTTCCGGCGCTACGCCATCGTCATCAACGTCGTCGCTGCGGCCTTCATCACGCCCACGGGGGACGCCGTCACGCTGCTCTTCGTCGCAGGCCCGATGGTCCTCTTCTACGAGCTCGCGATCGGGTTCGCCTGGCTCGTCGAGCGGTCCCGACGGCGGAGGCGCTGACGATGCCGGACCTGCGGCGCCTCCGCCCGCGCGTCCCGAGGGCGCTACGGCTCGACGACCCTCGCTATCGCCGGGCACGGGTGCTCCTCGCGGTCGTCGTCGCCGTCGGCGCTGGCGCACTGGTCGGAGTGCCGAGAGGGGCCAGCGACGCCGAGATGGCCTCGAGAGCGTTCGAACGTGAGGTCGCACCGCTGCTCGGCGAGCTGGATGCGGTGTGGTCCGGTGGCAGGGAGGGTGCGCCGGCGATCGCCGAGGCGCTCCGGGCGATGCGCGTGGATGGTGCCGACCCGGGCGAGGCGGCGATCGGGATCTGGCTGGACGCCCACGAGACGCTGCTCGTGCGTGTCGTCGGCGCTGACCTCCCTGTCGAGGCGCGGGCGGTCCAGCGGCAGGCCGTCACCGCGGTGACGCTCTCCCGTGACGCGGTGGAGGCGATGGCTCGGGGACGTACCGTCAGCGGGCAGGCTCGGCAGGAGCAGCTCGCCCAGGCGGTGCGGCTGCGCCTGCGGGCGGAGCAGACGGTGCTCGCCGTCTCGGCGTCCGTCGACGACCTCCGCGGTGAGCGGCGTCGCCTCGGCGTCCCACCGGCGCTCCCCACGCTCGAGGAGCTGGTGCGATGACCACGATGCCCGAGCCACTGCCCGAGCCGCTGGAGGTGTTCGAGGCGTCGCTCCCGTTCGCGCTCGACGGCTTCCAGCGGGAGGCGATCGTGCACCTGCTCGCCGGCCGCGACGTGCTCGTCGCCGCGCCGACGGGTGCGGGGAAGACGGTGGTCGGGGAGTTCGCCTGCGCGCACGCGCTCGACGGTGACGGGACGACGTTCTACACCACGCCGATCAAGGCCCTGTCGAACCAGAAGTACCGGGACCTCTGTGCCACCCACGGGGAGGACCGTGTCGGGCTGCTGACGGGAGACCGCAGCATCAACGGGAGAGCGCCGATCGTCGTGATGACGACGGAGATCCTGCGCAACATGATCTACGAGGCGGACGAGGTCCTCGACCGCCTCCGCTACGTCGT
>SKII01000118.1 GCA_007116505.1 Nitriliruptoraceae bacterium | reverse complement strand
GAGGTCGAGGCGCTCGACCTGCTCGAGGCCGTCCCGGCGTTCAGCACCGAGACCGAGGACGGCTCCTGGAGCCTCGGCGACCTGCCGAGCCCGGCGACCTACCGCATCACCTACCGCGCCCCGGGCTTCGATGCGGTCGAGATCACGCAGCCCCTTCCGGGCGGTGGGCTGATCGCCGTGAACACCGCCACGCTGCCGGCCGCGCCCGGCTCCGTCGGCGGCATCGTGGTCGCCACGGACGGTCGCCCGCTCGGCGGCGTGGACGTGCTGCTGACGCGCGGTGAGCTCGAGATCGCGACGCGCACGCCGACGTCGGGTGAGGTCGGCGTGTTCGAGGTGCCGGAGCTGCGCACACCCGGCACGTACCTGATGACGTTCTCGGCGGACGGGTTCGCGAGCGAGACGATCGCTGTGCGCCTCGGCCCGGGCGAGCAGCGGGACGACCTCGTCGTCGTGCTCTCCGCCGGGTTCGGGACGGTGACGGGTGTGGTGCTCGACGGTGCCGAGGGCACGCTCGGCCTCGGCGGGGTCACCGTCACGGTGTCGGGCGACGGGGTCCGCCTCACGACGGAGACCCTCACCGCCCCCGAGAGCGCGGTGGGCCGCTTCAGGGTCCCCGACCTCGCGCTCCCCGGCACGTACACGCTGACGTTCGACGCGCCCGGCTACGCGCGCCAGTCCGTCCAGGTCAGCGTGTCGCGTGGGCAGCCGACGGCGAGCGTGACCGTGCGCATGGCCGCGTCGCTCGGCCGGGTCCAGGGGACGGTCGTCGCGGGTGGCGTGGGCATCGCCGACGCGCTCGTCGTCCTGACCGACGGCGGCGCGTTCAGCAGGGAGACCGTGACCGCCTCCGCGCCGCTCGAGAGCCAGGGGGCGTTCGCGTTCGACGGCGTCCCGCCCGGCACGTACTCCCTCGTCGTGACGCGTGCGCAGGGCGAGCCGCGCACGCTCGTGCGCGAGGTCACCGTGCGGTTCCTCCCCGGGGGTGACCGGGTGTTCGACCTGTCCGGCGTCGATGCGATCGACTTCGGGGGTGGCGGATGAGCGGCCCCGATGAGCGGGTCGGTGGCGGCGACGGCCGCGTTCGGGCCGACGTCACCTCGGGCGAGCTGCGCATCGCAGCGGGTGAGGCGGCGACCGTCGAGGTCGAGGTCACCAACGTCAGCGACGTGATCCGGGCCTACCGCGTCGGCGTGCTCGGCCTCGACCCGCGCTGGGCGGTCGCGGAGACCGTCGACCTCGAGCTGTTCCCGGGGGAGCGGAGGGCCACGGTCCTGTCGTTCGAGCTGCCCCCGACGTTCCCCGCAGGACGCCGCCGCATCGCCATCGAGGTGTCGGAGCCGGACGTCCCGGACGGGTCGGTGGTCGTCGTCGACGTCGACGTCGTCGTCGAGCCGCGCGACGAGCTGAGCTTCGGCGTCGAGCCCTCCTCGATGGTCGTCGGTCCGGAGGGCACCTTCGTCGTCACGCCCGTGAACTCCGGCAACACCACCGTCGAGCTCGAGCTCACCGCGGCGGACCCGGAGCGGAAGGTCGAGGTCACCTTCGACCCGCCTCGGCCGCGCCTGCTGCCGGGAGAGCGCGGCGTCGTCCGCGCGACCGCACGGGGACCGCGGCCG
The DNA here is from genome assembly GCA_007116505.1 of Nitriliruptoraceae bacterium. Next base: position 14,030 of record SKII01000118.1, on the reverse strand, counting down.
TGGTTCGGCATGCCGCTCGTGCGGGTGCTCGAGTTCCGCATGAAGGGGGGCACGGCGGAGGCGTTCACCGCGGCAGCGTTCATCCAGACGCCGCGGCTGAGCCGGCGTGCGGTCACCCTCGCCGGGCTCGTCGTCGTCGCGACGCTGTTCGCCTTCGTCATCTTCCTGTCGTTCTCGTCGGTCGCCGACCTGTCGGCGCAGCAGGAGGCGCTGCTCAAGCAGAGCCTCGGGGAGGACCAGCCGGTCGGCGTGCGCATCGAGCCGTCCTCCATCCAGGGGAGGGTCGTCTCGACGACGGGTGGGGGGATCGACGGCGTCAGCGTCGAGCTCTACACGGGCGTGAACCCGGTCGTGCCGGCGAAGTCGACGGTGACCGACGTGCAGGGCGACTACCGCTTCGGCTCGCTCCTGCCCGACACCTACTTCGTCCGCTTCCAGGTCGCCGGCTTCGGCGAGACCTGGTTCCGCCGTGGCGCGTCGATCCAGGACGCGACCGCCATCGACCTCGTCGCCGGGCAGGACCTCGTCGACGTCGACGTCGCGCTCGGGGGGCAGCCGGGATCCATCTCGGGGACCGTCGTCGGCGAGGACGTGGACGGAGCGATCGTCGTCGCGCAGATCCCCGGGTCGTCCTTCGAGGGCAGCGACCTCGCGCCGATCGCGGCGCGGCTCGCCTCCGCAGTCGTCGATGCGACCGGGGAGTTCACGCTCGCGGGGCTCCCGACCCCCGCCGGCTACGAGGTCGTCGTCACCAAGGTCGGCTTCGCCCCGCAGGTCCGCACCATCTCGCTCGAGCCGGGGGAGGAACGTCGCGACCTCGAGATCCTCCTGCGGCGCGGTGGTGGAGTGATCGCCGGAACGGTCGTCGACCTCTCGGGCACGCCGATCCCCGGCGCGAGCGTGGTCGTCTCCGACGGTCAGACGCGGGTCACGACCCGCACGCTCAGCGAGTCCGACGTGCTCGGGGTGTTCGACATCCGCGAGCTCCCGACGCCCGCCACGTACTCGCTGACGGTCACGGCCGAGGGGTTCTTCACCGAGACGCAGACGATCCTGCTCGGTCAGGACCAGCGCATCATCGACCGTACGGTCGTGCTGACCGCCTCCGCCGGCTCGGTGACCGGCCGGGTCGTCGACAGCGCCGGCGTGCCCCTCGGGGGTATCGACGTGACGGTGCTCGGCCCGGGGCTCCGGGTGACGACGCAGACGGTCAGCGTGCCGGTCGGCTGGGACCCGGAGGTGGACGGCGCACCCGCCCAGCGCCTGGACCCGCAGGGCCGACGCATCATCGATGACAACGGCTACCCGGTCGGTGCCGGGACGTTCCGCGTGTCGGGGCTCCCGCTGCCTGCCGCCTACACGGTGTCGTTCGCAGCGCCCGGCATCGTCACCCAGGCCGTGTCCGTCGAGCTCACCGCCGGGGCCGGTGCGCTTCGGACGCTCCCGACCACGGTGCTCGACCCTTCCTCGGGGACCATCCGGGGTCGGGTCCGCAGCTCGCTCGCCGAGGGGGACGTGCCGCTGTCCGCCCGCGATGGGGTTGTGGTGACGCTGCGCAGCTCGAGCCTCACGCGCACGGTCCTGCCGACCGACCTTCCGGACTCGCGGCGCGGCGCGTTCAGCTTCGACAACGTCCCACCGGGGGCGTACACCCTCACGGTGACGCGGCCGGGATCGCCGACGCAGACGATCCTCGTGAATACGACGGACCGTCCTCGCTTCTCGTTCGACTTCACCACGGACGCGCTCACCGGAACGCAGCCGTTCGGCCCGATCCGCATCGAGGCGCCGGCCGTCATCACCGGTCGCGTGCTGCCCTTCGTCGGGTTCGATGGGGCGCGCTCCTACACCGTCGACGTGTTCCGCTCGGACAACCCGGGTGTGCCCATCGTCGAGCCGATCCGCACGGACCTCGAGGGTCGCTTCACGGTCCGTGGCCTGCCCGCGCCGGGTCGCTACGTGCTGCGCCTGACGGACCGCACGACGGGCGAGGTGCGCCTCGTTCCTGACGCGACCGTCGGGCAGCGCACGGTCGACGGGCAGGACTTCCTGGAGCTCGAGCCGGGCACGGCGACCGACGTGAACCGTGAGCTCGGCGGGCCTACGGGTGCCGCCCAGGGCTTCTTCGTGCCCAACGTCGCGTTCGACATCCGCCCGGCGGGCACGATCCTCATCGTCCCGGGCGGCGTCGCCACGTTCCCGACGGTGCCGTCGGTCAACCTCCCGGTGGGGACCGTGCGCGGTTCGGAGACCGACCAGCGCCTCCACTTCTTCAACGGTGAGGCGTGGATGCCGGCTGGGGACCTCGTGCTGCCCGCCGACCCTGACAGCACGGACCTCCTCCCGGGGGACCCGAACTATCCCGTGTCGCTGCGCGTGACGGGCGCGCCGGCGCGGCACGGGCAACCCGCCCGGCTCGAGTTCTTCGATCAGCCGCCCGGAACGCTCCAGTGGGAGCAGTTCTTCGGGGACGAGCTCGTCCAGGGCGCGCGCATCCCCGGGCGGATCCGCGTCCGCATCCTCGACGCGCAGGGCCGGCAGGTCACCACCGGGCGCTTCTCCTCGGCCGCGGTCGAGCTCGGCCTCGACCCGTCAGCAGGTGAGCTCGGTGGCGAGCTGACCGCTGACGCGCTGGCGGGGGTCGCGACGTTCCGGGACCTTCGGGTGGCCGTCGCCGGTGAGGGCTACCGGCTGGTCGCGACCGGTCCGCTCGGCACCCAGGAGTCCTCCGACGTGTTCGACGTCGCAGCGCTCGCGCTCGATGGCTCCACGATCGACTTCGTCGTGCAGGCCAGGATCGACCCCGCCGATGCCGGGAGGGTCCTCGTGGACTGGGGTGGCCCGTTCACCTCCGGCGGCGCGATCATCCACCGCTACGAGCTGCGGGGCTTCAAGCGCGCGACCGGGGGAGCTGCCGTGGGCCTCGACGTCGTCGGCTCGGCGCTCGGGTCCTACGTCCAGCCTCCGCCGGTGACGGCGGACGGGGACTGCGTCGTCCGCGTCGGCTTCGCCCCGCTGATCTGCTCCTACGACATCGGCGCGCTCGCGACCGATCACGTCTACTTCTGGCGGGTGTTCCTCATCATCGAGGACCCGAGCGGCGAGCTGACCCAGCCCGAGGGGCGGCGACTCCTCTCCGTCCCCGGCCCGATCTCGAACCTCGTGCCCGGGCCGGCGAGCTAGGGATGCGGACGATGCGCCTCCATCCGCACCTGCGCCGACCCGGCTCCGGTCCTGCTCCGTCCCGGCCGGACCCCGAGTTCCTGACGGTACGTTACGAAGAGCCTGCGAGGGACGGCCGCCCTGCGGGGCTCCCGAGAGGGGGTGCGACGTGCGACTGAAGGTCGAACCGGACGTCGTCGCCCTCGCGCCGGGTGACGTCACCGACCTCCTCGTCCGTGTCCACAACGACGGTGAGGACGCGTGCACGCCGCTCCTGCAGGTCCGAGGGGTCGATCCCGACGACGTCATGCTCCCGACGGAGATCGTCGCGGTCCCGGCCGGCTCGGTGATGACCGCCGTCGTGCGCGTCCGCGCGGCGGTCGACGCGATCCCGGGTGACCAGCGCATCGCGGTCGCAGCGGAGGACCTCGAGGGCGGCCAGGGCACGGTGTCGGCCACGACCGTGCTGCGCATCGGCGCGCGCCCCGACGTCGCCGTCGAGGTCGACCCGGTCGCGACCGTCGGCCGACGCGGTGCGAAGGCGCTGACGGTCCTGCGCAACCGCTCCGACCGCCGCCTGCAGGTCGACCTCGAGGGGCGCGGCGAGGGCGTGCGCGTCAGCTTCCGTCCGGCGCGCGTCACCCTCGACCCCGGGGAGACGCGCCGCGTCCGCACCCGCATGCGCCGCGCCCAGCGGTCGTGGTTCGGCGAGATCCGTCACGGCGCGGTCATCACCGCACGCGGGATCGGCGCACCGGCATCGACGACGGCGACCTTCACGCAGAAGCCGAGCGTCCCGCGCCCGGCCGTCCGAGGGCTCGCGGCGCTGCTCGCGCTCGCCGTCTGGGTCGCGGCGACCGTCGTCGTCTTCGACCGCCTCACCGCGCAGCCGGAAGCCGGGACCGACGCCGCCGGTGTCGTCACGCCCGCCCCCCCGGGCCCGGGCCGGACGAGCGCGACCGGCATGTTCGTCGAGGAGGACGACGGTGGTGTCCGACTCCCCGTCGTCATCCGCGGCAGCATCGACGGTCCGCGCGAGCTCGCCGGCACGACCGTGACCGCCGAGCGCATCGCGTTCGGCGACCCCGGAACGACGACCGGGCTCACCAAGGTCGTCGCGCTCACCGAGGTGAAGCTCCCGCGCGGCAACGTGCTCGACGTCGTGCGCACGACGACGGACGAGCGCGGCCGCTTCCGCATCGCCTCCGGCCTCGTCGAGGACGCGTTCTACCGCGTGACGGCCGTGCGCGCGGGCTTCGAGGTCGGCAGCTTCGTCGTGTCGACGTCCGCTGACGCGCCGGAGGTGGAGCTGTCCTTCGCGCTGCTGCCCGCATCGGGCTCGCTCGCCGGCCTCGTGACGGACACGTCGGGTGTACCGCTCGGCGGGGCGAACGTGCTCGTCACCGACGGTGCCGCGGAGTACTCGACGGTCACACCCGCCGACGGCGAGGACGCCGGACGCTGGGTGCTCGAGGGGCTCGCGACGCCCGCGACCTACCAGGTCGTCGTGACCCGTCGCGGGTTCGCCGCGCAGACGCTGATCGTCGAGCTCGACGGCGGTCAGCAGCGGACCGGTGTCGACGCGACGATGCCCGCGGACCTGGGCACGATCGTCGGACGGGTGACCGACGCGGGGCGCGACCCGGGCGCTGACGGCGTCCTCCAGGGGGTCGGTGCGCTCACGGTGACCCTGAGCGGTCCGGAGGCGCGGGAGACGAGGACGCTGACGGTCGCCGGCGACCTGCGCGGCACGTTCGACCTGCCGGGGCTGCCGTTCGGCGACTACCTCGTCACGTTCTCCGGTGATGGGTGGGTGACCCGTCAGGCGGAGGTCGCCGTCGACGACGGGCTCGTGCGGCTCGATACGACCATCGCCCGCTCCAGCGGCGTCGTGCAGGGCTGGGTGTGGCAGGACGCGACGACCGCGGCGGCCTTCCAGGGTGCCTGCCGTTACCCGCGCGCGAACCAGCGTGACGGTGCGGTCCGCATCGACGAGGAGACGGGGGAGGCGACCGACGAGCTGCTGGCCGCGCTGCAGCCGTGCGGTGGCGTCGCGGTCACGGTCACCTCCGCCGACGGCGACGTGTTCGCGACCGCCAGCGCGACGGCGACCGGCTTCTTCCAGGTCGCGGGCGTGCCGGCCGGCGAGTACGTGCTGACGCTCTCCCGTCCCGGTTACGTCAGCCACGTACGGTCCGTCGTGGTCCGGCCCGGCCGCACGCTCGACCTCAACCCACTCCGCCCGTCCGGCCTCGACGACGGTGACGCGCAGGTCGGCCGCGACTTCGTGCCCCTCGAGCTCTCGCCGCCACCGACGGTGTGCGCCGGGACGCTCGTGCTGAGCCTCATCGACTTCCGCGACGGGCGCGGGGTCGCGCCGGTCACCGACGCGTCCGGTCCCGGCATCGTGCGCTTCGAGGGCGCGACCGCGACGCGCATCGCCGACTGCGAGGAGCCGCCGTCGGTCTCCCGCCTCGGCACGTCCGGGACGTACCGCATCGATGGACTGCCGCTCGGTGAGCTCGAGATCATCGTCGGCGACGACGATGAGGAGGACGCGGAGCTGCTCGGCTGGGCGTACTTCGAAGGACGCGTCACCGTCGAGATCCCCGGCCTCGACCCGGTCGCTGCGTCGCTCGACGTCAGCCCGCGCCCGCGTGACCTGACGATCCCCGAGGGCCTCCTGCGCCTCATCGGTCCAGAAGAGGCGACACGCCAGGTCACGCTGGAGGTGCTGCGCGCCGACGGCGAGCTCGCCGGGGCGGAGGACGAGTTCACGCCGATCGCCATCAGCGGTGGGGGCACGAACGCTGCGCGGACCTTCCAGCTCCTCGCCCCGGACCGCGACCTGCGCCTGCGCGTCGTCGGAGGTGTCGACCCGGCGACCGGTTCGTACGCCGGCTACGAGTCGGTCGGCGTCGCCGGCGGGGAGGAGATCGTCTTCGAGCTCCCCGCGGGTGTCGGGCCGTACGTGCTGCCGCTCCGCTCCGTCGCCACGGCCGAGCTCACCGAAGGCGTGGCCGTGCTCACCACCGGCGAGGACCACCGCCTCGCTCCCGGTGACGAGGTCGTCGTCGCGGGTGTCGGCGCGCCCTTCGATGGGACGCACGTCCTCGCTGCCGCCTCCGGGACGCTGCTCGCATTCCCTCTCGATGAGCCGGACGTCGCGTCGCTCGCCCCGAGCGGCCTCGCGACCGTGCGGCGCACGTCCGAGGCGCCGGCCATCGAGCTCACCGCACGGACGCGCGTCACGGGGACGGTGCTGGGTGTCGCGTCGTCGACGAACGCGGTGGTGCCGCTGGGTGGTGCGACGGTCACGTTCCCCGGTGAGGTTCCGGTCGTGACGCCGTCGTCGGGTGCGGGTGTGGGGACGTTCAGCCTGGTCGTGGATGCTGGGACGTATGGCGCGTCGGGTGGGCTGGGTGCGGTGGAGGTGTCGGCTGCGGGTCATGTGACGCGGAGCTTCCTGCCGGCGCCGGGTCGTGCGCTGCTCGGAGCGGAGGAGGTGCTGCGTCCTGCGGGTGCGGACGCGTTCCTGCTCTATCCGGGGCTCGCCGCCTCGACGCCCACCGCCGGCGATGTCGGCCTGGATTCGTCGCCTCGGACGGTGCGGATCTCGACGGAGCTGCTGGGCGCGTCGGCGTCGGAGGTGTCGGAGCGGACGTTCCGCTTCGAGCTGCGTGACGGGACGGTCGCGGGCCAGCCGGTCCGTCTTGCCGGCGGGGCGCTCGCGCCGGTGGTGGCGAGCCCGGAGCTGACGCTGCGGGCCGGTGAGGGTGCGTCGACGTTCGAGCTGGCCGGCGTGCCGGTGGGGACGTACACGCGGGTGGCGGTGCCGGTCGATGCGGCTGCGGACCGGATCGCGCTGCGAGGGGTCACGATGGGCTCCGGTGGGACGCTGTCCGGCGCCGCGCCGACGTTCACGCTGGTCGTGCCGCCGGGTGATGGGGCGGTGGAGCTCAGCGCGACGGTGCGTGCGCGCACGCTCCTGCAGGGCGTCGTACGCGGCTTCGACCTGTCCCCGATGTCGGTGAGCCCGCTCGAGGGTGCGACGGTGACGGTGACGGGGTCCGGGTCGGGCGCGACACGTGTCGTCGGCGGGTCCGTCGCGACGCTCGCGGACGGATCGTTCAGCCTCGAGGTCGATGCGGCCGACTACCCGCCGGGTTCGGTCACGGTGGCGGCGGCCGGCTACGAGACGGGGTCGCTCGGTGGTCCGGTGGCGGCGGCCACGTCGGGGCTGCCGGGGACGAGCGGGCTGTTCCTCCTCTACGGGGACGTCGCCACGCCCGGGGCGGACGAGCTGCTGCTCAACCCTGCACCGCGGACGGTCACCGTCGACGTCCGCCTGACCGCCGTCGGTGCCGGAGCGGTCGAGCGGCCCGTGACGGTCGAGCTCGTCGGCGGCGAGTTCGCGCCGGGCGTCCCCGCCCGGCTGCCCAATGGCACCCCGGTCGAGGACCTCGAGGCGACGGCCGGCGCCGGCGCTGCCGGTGGCGTCGTGTCGACCGCCGGCACCGGCAGGTTCACGTTCTCCGGTGTCCCGGTCGGGACGTACACGCTGCGGATCTCCGGCGACCACGTGCGCACGGTCGAGCAGACGGTCGTGGTCGCACCCTCGGCCGAACCGCTCGGTGTCGGCACCGTCGACGTGCAGGCTCGCTCCGAGCTCACCGTCACCGTGACGGCTCTTCAGGACCGGACGGGCGACCTCGTCAGCCTGCCGCTCGTCGGTGCCACGATGACGCTCGCCCCCGAGCTCGCGGCGTCGGACGGCCGTGACACCGTGACGGCACCGGCCGCGACGGCGACCGGCGCCGACGGGACGTTCACGGTGTGGATCGATGCGGGCACGCACGCGGCGGACGCGGTGCAGGTCAGCGCCACGGGGTACACGTCGCAGCAGGTGGGTGGGGACCTCCGTGCGCCCGTCCTCGAGCGTGACGTCGCCCTTCCCGCCGTGCCGCGGGACGTCACCGGCACGCTCACCCTCAGCGGTCCGACCGGGGTCGCGCCTGCCGTGACGCGCGCCGTGGTCGTCGAGCTGTGGGCGGGGACCGTCACGGACTTCTCCACGGGCGTGCCGGTCGACTCGGTGACGATCCCGAGCGCCAGCGTCGGGGGCAACACCTTCACGTTCGACGACGTCGCACCGATCGCGGGCGGCTACACGCTCCGTGCCGTCGGTGGCGCTCCCGACACCTTCCAGGTCACGGAGGACACCGCAGCGCTCATCGTCCTGCCGAGCAGCGAGCCGCTGGTGCTCGACGGGACGACCCTCTCCGTGACCGCACGCACGCGCCTCACGCTCACGACGACCGGGGTGCAGCGCGTGATGGGCGACGAGGCGCTCACCGGGCCTGACGAGCCGCTCGCCGGCGTGGACGTCGCCGTCCCCGCAGGCGGGTCCGCGGCCCTCGTCCCGCCCGCGGCCGTGTCCCGGACCGGCGCGGACGGCACGCTCGTCGTGGACCTCGATGCGGGCGACTACGCGGATGGAGCGGAAACGCTCGGGGCGATCGGTCTGACGCTCGGCGGCTACGAGGGCGCTTCGCTGTCGGACGCGCTCACCGCGGCGACCGAGGCGCGGACGGTCGTCCTCGACCCGAGCGACACGACGTTCGCCGTCGACCTCGGGCTGCTCGGTGCCGCCGGAGCGACGCGCACGGTCACCCTGACGGTGGGTGCCGACCCGGCGGTCACCGAGGGCGGGCTCTCGCTGGCGGTCGCCGGCCCGCTCGCGCTCACCTCCACCACCGAGCTCCCCGTCGGCGTCTACACGTTCGAGGTGAGCGGTACGGGGGTCGCGACCACCACCGTCACGCGCGTCATCGGTCCCGCGACCGCGGCCTTCCCGGTCACCCGCATCGACGTGCAGGCGACCGTGACGGTCAGCGGGACGCTCGTCGAGGACGCCACGACGGGCAGCGACGGCACGCGGAAGCCGGACGAGGTGCTTCCGGTCGCGGGTGCCACGGTGACGGGGCCCGGTGGCGTGTCGCACACCGATGCCGAGGGTGCGTTCACCCTCGTGCTGGACTCCGGCACCTCCCCGACGCTGACGATCGACGCCACCGGCTTCGTCAAGGCGACCCCCGTGGTCGCCGTCGGCGCTTCGCCCACGCAGTCGGTCGGTCCGTTCACGCTCGACCGTGCCACCGGGATACGCATCGAGGGGAAGATCAGCGCGAGCGTCACCGCGGTGAGCGCGACCGACGGGACGACCGTGGTCACGGCGGCGTCGCTCGCCGGGTCGCGCTACTCGCTCACCGGGCTCGACACGGGTCCCGTCTGGCGGATCGACTTCGCGACCTCCTCCCCCGGGGTCGTCGTGAGCCGCTACGTGCAGAGCGCCGAGGCCATCGCCATCGTCCTCGATCAGGATGCGGAGATCGACGACGTCGGTGAGATCACGGTCACGCTCGAGGTCGGACAGGATCCCGCAGGGACCGCAGGGCAGTCGCGTTCCGTGCGGGTGACCCTCACCGAGTCGGTCCCGTCCGGGTTCTTCACCATCCCCGGGGGAGAGGTCGTGGAGACCGTGACCGTGACAGCCCCCAGCGGCGGCGGCGCCACGCTCGACGACCTGATGACCGGTGAGGTGACGTTCTCCGGGCTCGCGGTCGTCGGCAGCAGTCCCTCCATCCCTGTGGACCGGTTCAGCCTCGAAGTGGAGGTGCTGGAGGTCGGGCCGGGCCCGGATCCGGACGCGGCATACCGGTGGACGCTCGATCCTGAGGCCGACACCCCCGGTCGTGCCACGGTGTCGGGCTTCGAGCTCCCCCGTACGGTCGGGTCGGCCGCAGCGGTGACGCGGCCGTTCCGCTTCGTCCGCGCCCCGTCGGAGGTGCAGGAGCTCGCGGCCGTCGTGAAGTCGGCGGACAACGACGTGGCATCGGGGAGCGTCGTCCTGACGTGGGACGCACCGGCCGGTCGCGGTGGGGCGGATGCGCTGCGTTACGACGTGAGCTACGTGGTCACCGGCGCTCCAGGGTCCCCGACGACGCCGTCGGCCTGCTCCGACCTCTCCGCCCTCACGTGCACGGTCGACGGCCTCGAGGACGGCACGACCTCCACGTTCACGGTCACCGCGAGCAACGTCTCGATCTCTGCCCTCTCCGCGTCGACCACGATCGAAGCGACGCCACGTGACGTCCCGGGTGCACCGACGAGCGTCCTCGCGTCCGCCACCGGGAGCGGAGGTGCTCAGATCGAGTGGACCGCGCCGGTCGATGATGGCGGGTCCCCAATCATCGACTTCACGGTGACCTCGACTCCTGGCGCCCTGACCTGCACGGCGGATGCACCGTCGACGTCATGCACGATCGCGTCCGGCTTCGATCCCGGAAGGGGCTACACGTTCACCGTCACCGCCCGCAACGCAGCGGGGTCGAGCATCCCGAGCGCCGCGAGCGACGAGATCATCCCGGACCCGACGTTCGACTTCACGACGCAGGGCGCGACCGGTGTGGACGGCCCGACCTCGGTCAGCTACCCCTTCGCAGCGAGCGTGGACGAGTCCGCTCCGGGACGTCAGCTCTGGACCGTCCCCCTCTCGGGCCTGTACGACGTCACCGTTCGTGGAGCGCAGGGCGGGAGCAGCGGGACCCGGGCGGGAGGTGACGGTGCGGTCATCACGGCACGTATCGCGCTCAGCGCTGGTGAGCAGCTCGCCGTCCTCGTCGGCCAGACGGGGGGTGCGCCGGTCAACCAGTGCAACGCGGGTGGAGGCGGCGGGAGCTTCGTCTGGACGACGGTGGGCCCGGAGCTCCTCGTCGCGGCCGGTGGCGGTGGTGGCGCCAGTGGGGACGGCTCGACGTCCTCGGATGGGGCACCCGGTGCTGCCGCGAGCCTGACGCAGACGCCGACTTCGTCGCCCAACGCCAACGAGACGGCCGCGACCTCGAACGTCGCCGCCGGGTGGGCCGCCGATGCAGAGATCAGCCCTGGGGATCAGGCGAGGCCACCCGGGCCGGCCTTCCGGCCCACCGCAGCGACCACCCCCGGAAGGGGCGGTCCGGGCGCTGCGTCGACCAACGGCGGCGACGGCGGCTTCGGCGGAGGCCTCGGCGGGTCGGGTGGTCCCTGCGGGTCCCACGGCGCGGGTGGTGGTGGCGGGTTCGTCGGCGGGGACAGCCAGCGAGGGCTCGTGGCGGCAGGCGGCGGTGGCAGCTCCTTCGTCCTCGCCACAGCCGTGGAGTCCTCAGCTGCAGCGACCAACGAGGGCCCAGGCTCCGTCCGGTTCGCGTACGTCGGCCCCGCTCCCATCAGCTGACCCTGACCCGCACGGAGGACCACATGCCCGGACAGACCGGATCCGACCCATCGGGTTCCGCCGACGACCTCCTCGCGGCTGCGGAGGGGCTCGCGGCGCAGGAGGCGGAGGACCGTCCCGCGCGTGCGCGGGAGTCGAGCGTGCGCCGTCGTCACCGAGTGTCCCGCGGGCGTGCCGCGGACGGCAGCGCGATCCTCGATGTCGACGGGGACGCCGGTGAGGAGCGCGTGCGCGTGCGCAGCCTCGCCGACGAGCCCGGCACCGTCGGTGCGCGTCCGCCCGTCGACCCCGTCGTCGAGGCCGAGCGGCAGGCCGCCGAGGCTGCGACGGAGACGGACTCGGGGGGCGTGATGCTCGATGCTGCGGGCAACGCCATCCCCGCACAGAGCGTGCAGGGTGGCGGACGGGGGAGCGACGCGGCGATCATCACCACCGCCGTGTTCCTCGCCGACGCCGTGCGTGCCTACCTCGACGGGCTCGACGAGATGGGCGCAGAGCATGCGGTGACCGCTGACCGGCTGGTGAGCCTGCGTCGCACGCTCGAGCGCTTCGAGACGGAGCTCGACGCCTGAGTCGAGGCGCCCGAGGCGCGATGCGCGGGCCGCTCGGCCCCGCAGACCCCGGAACGAGGAAGGCCCCTCCGCGGGGGAGAGGCCTTCCTCGTGACGCTCAGCGTCGGGTGGTGATCACCAGAACTTCAGCTTCTTCGCGAAGCCCTTCGCGCCGTCCCAGGCGCCCTTCACCTTGTCCTTGGCGCCCTGGTACATGTCGCCGACCTTGTCCTTCGCACCCTGGTACATGTCGCCGGCCTTGCCCTTGAGCTCCTGGTACTTGTCGCTCACCGCGCCCTTGGCGCCCTCGTACATGTCGCCCGCCTTCGCCTTCAGCTTGGCGTACTTCTTGGCGGCCTTGGCCTTCATCTTCTCGTACTTCTTCTTCGCCTTGCCCTTGAGTTCCTTGTAACCACCGGCGATGGCGTTGTCGACCTTGTCCATGTTGTCCGCGCCGATGAGCTTCGCGGCCATGGCCCGAGCGGGCGACTCCTTCCACTTGTCCGCGATGGCGTTCTCGGTCTCCTCAACCTTCGCGCCGACCGCGTCCTCCGCACCCGTCACGGCGCCCGACACGGTGTCCTCGGCGCCCTTGATCGCGGCACCGGCCTGGCCCTCGACCTCGCCGACCTTGTCGCCGACCATCTTCTCGGCCTCGCCGACCTTGCCGGAGACCATGTCCTCGGCACCCTTGACGGTGTCGCCGACCTGTCCCTCGATCTCGCCGACCTTGTCGCTGACAGCCGTCTCACCCTGCGCGACGGCGTCACCGAGCGCACCGGAAGCCTCGTCGAGCGCGCCCGTCGCCTGGCCCTTCAGGTCGCCGAGCAGGTCGCTGCCGCCCCCGGCGTCGGCCTCCGCCTCTGCGGTCTCCGCGGGGGTCTCCGCAGCCGGCACGTCGACGGCAGGGGTGTCCGCCGCAGGCGTCTCCGTGTCGGCGGCCGTCTCCTCCGTGTGGGGAGCGGGGACGCCGGGAGCCGGGGGCTCCTGGAGCTCTACGACCGAGGGCAGGTTGCCGCCGACGGGCTGCTCCTGCTCCTCGACCTTCGCGACCTCCTTCTCCTGCTCCTCGACCTTCTCGACCTCCGAGGGGGACATGTCCTTCTTGCCGAACAGGCCGCCGACCCAGTCCTTGATCCGGTCCCACAGGGACGGATCCTTCTTGCCCTCGTCGAGCTTCTTGTCGACCTCAGCAGGTGACGGGTCCTTCTTGCCGTCGAGGACCTCGTCGGGCTTCGTGTCGGTCGCGGCACCGTTCTCCGCGGGCTTCGTGTCGTCCTTGGCCGCCACGCCCGTGCCAGGGCCACCGGTCTTGCCGCCATTGCCGCCGGTCTTGTCCTCCCATGCGGCGATGCGGTCCTTCACGGACGTCCCCGGCTTGAAGCCGTCCTTACCCCCGGGCGCGCTCGAGTTGGCGCCGCCCTTCTTCATGTTCTGCTGCCAGGGCTTGTCGCGGTTCTCGCGCTTCTCGGCGCGCGCGGCGAGGCGCGACTGGTCCTCGGCCTTCTTCGCATCCGACTTCCCGGAGACGCCCTTCGACTTCGTCGGGACGCCTCCGCCCTTCTTCAGGAAGGGCTTCTTCGCGACCGGTGCACTCATGTCCTGCTCCTCATCCTCTTCCTGCGTCCATCCTGCCCTGATCCTGCGTTCCTGCGCGCTTCCTGCCCTTCGAACCGTAACACACTGTCGCGCCCTCAGGAAGGGTCCCGAGGCTTCTGGAGCCGCCTCGGCGCAGGTCCTCAGACCTGCGGATCCTCCCCTTGGGCCCCGATGCGGGCGGCTGCGGCCGTCAGGTCCGCGCGGACCCCTGCGAGGCGACCGACGAGCTCCCCGTCAGCCCGGCGCAGCGCCAGCCGGGCGAGGTGCAGCCGCTCGTCGATCGTCGTGAGCCGCTCGAGCAGCGCTGACTGCGGGGACCGCGCCATGTGGCGCGCGTAGGCGTGTGCGGCACGCTCGTAGGCACGCGACATCCGCCGCTCCTGGGCGCGGAGCCGGCGAGGGAGCCGGCGTGAGCGCCCGTCGGTCTCCGGGTCGCTGCGGCG
>SKII01000020.1 GCA_007116505.1 Nitriliruptoraceae bacterium | reverse complement strand
GCCGCCGCGGCCCCGCCCGGTGAGGACCTCGCAGCCCTCGGGCCCGAGGGTCGGGCCCGCCTCGCCCCCGGGCTCGCGCTGGCGCTCGCCAGCACCGACGGGGAGGGGGTGAGCATCGTGCACGACCGGGCGCAGCCGATCGCGGTCCTTCTGGGCGCGATCAGGGACCGGTGCGCGGTCGATCCCGCGCGCATCCGCGTCGCGGTCCGGCTCGCTCCGGAGCCCGCGGCCGACCGCACGCGGACCACGCTCGCAGAGCAGCTCGACGTCGATGCGGACCGCATCACGGTCGGCCGGGCCGCACCGGGATCGTCCCGCGAGATGGAGCTGCGTGTCGACGTCATCGACGCGACGGCCGCTCGGACGGTCGCGGACTGGCTCGCCGGGGCTGCCGGTACGACGGCCCGTACGACGGCCGGTACGACAGGTGGGACGGGGCTCCGGGGGTGGGACTCGAACCCACAAACCTTTCGGTTAACAGCCGACTGCTCTGCCAGTTGAGCTACCCCGGAATGGGACCGCCCGCGCGAGGCGGGCCGGCGGAGGAGTGTAGCAACGGGCGTCCCCAGCCCGATCGTGGGTGCTCGGTCCGCTCGCGGTCCGCCCGTCGACCCCTCGTCACTGGGGCAGGTCGACCTGCTTGAACTCGTGGAGCATCTCGTCGTCCTCCACCATGCGGACGAGGCGCTCGACGCGCGCGACCGGGTCCGACCCCGGCCCGGGCCGGTCCAGCAGCCGCACGAACACCGCACGTCGGCTGCCGAGGATCGCAGGGACGCCCCACACCTGGCGGGCGAGGAGGGACGCGTGAGCCTCGGCCAGCGCATCGAGCCCGTCCTCCGCACGGTCGACGAGGGCGGTGCCGACGCCGGCACGCTCGAGCGCCCCCGCGATGCAGCCCGGGTCGCGCAGGTCCTCCGCCCGGTCATGCCGCAGCGCGAAGAGCTCGAGGTGGACGTCGAGGAAGCGCTCGGGCGCCTCGACCTTGACGAGCTCCGCGACGGCGAGCGCGAGCACGCCGCTGCGCCGCAGCGCCGCCGCAGCGTCCCAGCGGACCTCGCCCGACTCGGCCGCCTTCGCCTGCACGAGGCTGAACGGCACGAAGGTGACGTCCCATCCGGCGCCCGCACGCAGACCTGCGACCACGTGCTCGTTGCCGTTGCGCGCGAACGGGCACAGGTAGTCGTAGGCGATGCCGAAGCGGAGGACGTCGCTCATCGCAGGACGCACTGGGCGAGCTCGCCGAGGCCGGTGTCGCAGGCCGTCTGCACGGCCCGCAGCGTCAGACCGAACGCGAAGAACGCGCCCCAGGCGAAGCCGACGTACGCGCGCCGCTCCCGTCGGAGGGCAGCGAGCCGCCCTCCGACGACGGCGATCAAGGGGAACAGTGAGCCGTAGAAGGCGTGGAGCCACGCGTCGGGCGGACCCACGACGCGCCGGCCCATCAGGAGCAGCGCGACGCCGAGGACCGTCTGCACGATGAGCAGGTTCTCGGTCCAGTGCTGCAGTCCGCGCATGAGCACGGGGGTCTCGTCACGGCGCAGCACGACGAGCACGAGCGCCCACACCATCGTCACGACGAACATCAGCACGACGCCCGTCCCGAGCCAACGATGCACCGCCGTCACCGCAGCACCTCCCGACGTGACGTGAGCCAGGCACCGCAGATGATCAGCAGCGCCCCGGCGAACGCGAGCGGATGGACCTCCTCACCGAGGAACGTCACACCGAGCACGATCGAGACGAGCGGGACGAGGTACACGGCGACCGAGCCACGGGGCGCGCCGACCCGTCCGATGAGCGACGCGATGGCGATGAACGCGAGCGCGGTGCCGAGCACGCCGAGCGGGACCATCGCGAGCAGCGCCGGTCCGGAGAACGTCGACGCGGGCAGGCCGACGAGGGCGAAGGGGAGGACGAACACGAGCGCCGCCCCCTGAGCACGGTGGAGGACGGCGAGCGACCCGTAGCGCTGCTGCAGCGGCGTGACGAGCGTCGCCGCGAGTCCGTACAGCGCCGCCGCGGTCAGCGCGAGGCTGGCTCCGAGCAGCGTCGAGGCCGTCCCGAGGCTCGCGAGCGGGATCTCCGGCAGCGACACGGCGACGATGCCGAGGAACCCGACCGCGAGGCCGAGGGCCTGCGTCCGGCCCGGCAGCGAGCGGGCGAGCAGCGCTGTCCACGCCACCGTCATCAGCGGCATCGCCCCGTTGAGCATGCCGGCGACCGACGAGTCGATCCACTGCTGCGCGACGGGGAACAGCATCAGCGGGATGCCGAGCCAGATCAGGCCGATCGCCGAGGCACGCAGCCCGTCGGTGCGGGAGAGCCTCACGGTGCGCACGCGCGGGAACAGCGAGAGCGTCAGGTAGCCGAGCAGGAGACGCAGGAAGGTGATGACCGGCGGGGAGAGGGAGGTCAGGCCGATCTCGATGAAGAGGAAGGACGACCCGAACACCAGGCCGACGAAGGCCAGCAGGGCCCAGTCCCGGCCGCTGAACGCGGCGTCGGACCGCCCTCGGGCCGTGAACGGGGTCCGCTCCGCGGCACGCCCGGTCGCCCCATCGACGTCCGGCACCGCTCCCATGCCCAGCACCATCCGTCCGAGATGTTCGCGGGCACCACCGCAGCGGCCCGCTAGCGTCAGGCTATCGGCAGCAGCCGCCCGACCGGGCCGACCGGGACGGCAGGGCAATAGGGGCCGGACCGGCCGGGAGACGGCGTGATGGACCTGTCACCCTCCGCGCGGGGCCGTGAGCTCCTCGCCCGGATGCGCGCGTTCGTGGCCGAGGACGTCGTGCCGGCTGAGCCCCGCCATGCCGCCGAGCTCGCTCGCCTGCGCGCCGCCGGCGACCCGCATGCCGAGCCGGCCGTGCTCTCCGAGCTCCGTGAGCGGGCGCGGGACCTCGGCCTGTGGAACCTCTTCCTGACGCAGCCCGTCCCCCCGCACCTGGGTGAGGGCGGCGGCGTGAGCGTGCTCGACTACGCGTACCTCGCGGAGGAGACCGGGCGCTCGCCGCTCCTCGCGCCGGAGGCGACGAACGGGTCGGCGCCCGACACGGGCAACATGGAGCTCCTCCTCGACCACGGCACCCCGGAGCAGCAGGCGACCTGGCTCGCTCCGCTGCTCGATGCCACGGTGCGCTCCGCGTTCCTCATGACCGAGCCCGACGTCGCGTCGTCCGACCCGCACAACATCCGCACGACGATCCGCCGCGACGGCGACGAGCTCGTCATCGACGGGCGCAAGTGGTGGTCGTCCGGTGCCGCGTCGCCCCGGTGCGCCATCACCATCGTCATGGGCGTCACCGACCCCGACGCTCCCCGTGGGCAGCGCCACTCGATGGTGCTCGTCCCCACCGACACGCCCGGCCTCGAGGTGGTGCGCGAGGTCCCCGTGTTCGGGCGGTTCGACCAGGCCGGCGGACATCCGGAGGTGCGGCTGGCCGGCGTCCGTGTGCCGGCCACGAACCTCGTCGGCGCACAGGGAGAGGGGTTCCGCATCGCGCAGGCGCGGCTCGGGCCAGGACGCATCCACCACTGCATGCGGCTCATCGGGATGGCCGAGCGCGCGCTCGAGCTGCTGTGCCGGCGGGCGCTCGAGCGTGAGGCGTTCGGCGTGCCGGTCGCCGACCAGGGCGTCGTACGGCACCGGATCGCGCAGGCGAGGGTGCGCATCGATCAGGCGCGCCTGCTCACGCTGCATGCGGCCGCCAGGATCGACACGGAGGGTGCGCGCGCGGCGAGGGACGACATCGCGGCGATCAAGGTCGTCGCCCCGTCGACGGCGCTCTGGGTCATCGACCAGGCGATCCAGGTGCACGGTGGGGCGGGGGTGAGCGATGACACGCCCCTCGCGATGATGTGGACCCACGCCCGCACGCTCAGGATCGCGGACGGGCCCGACGAGGTCCACGAGATGGTCCTGGCGCGGCGCGAGCGCGACCGCCACCGGACGGCCGGTGCCTGAGCGGACCGGCACCGCCCGCTCACGACGTCCGCGTGTGGCGCTCGGGCTCGACGGCTGCCCGATCGGCTGGGTCGCTGTCGTGCTCCATGACGGCCGGGTGCACGACGTGAGGGTCGTCGCCTCCGTCCGTGAGGCGCTCGAGCTCCCGTCCTCCCCTCCGGGAGCGGTCGGGATCGACATGCCGGTCGGTCTCGTCGACGGTCCCCGCGACACCGACGCCGCAGCCCGGGCGCTGCTCCCCGGACGCGCCGCGAGCGTGTTCTCCACCGCTCCCCGCGCGGTCGTCGAGGGCTTCGTCGACGGGAGCATCACGACCCACGCGCAGGCGACCGCCCGCAGCGTCGAGGTCTCCGGATCGGGCCTGAGCCAGCAGGCCTGGCGGCTCGTCCCCAAGATGGCGGAGGTCGAGGACGTGTGCGCGTCGGGCGTCGTGCTGACGGAGGTGCATCCCGAGCTCGCCTTCGCGACCCTCGCGGGTGCGCCGTTGCCGCGCAAGCGCTCCTGGCCCGGGCTCATGCTGCGGCGGGAGGTCCTGGCCGAGCATGGCCTCGACCTGCCGCACCGCTTCGACGGTGACACGGCGGCCGCCCCCGACGACGTCGTCGACGCGGCCGTCTGTGCGCTCGTCGCTGACGCGCTGGCCGGGGGGGCTCCCGTCCGGCGCGTGCCCGAGGCCACGTCGCAGACCGCCCATGGGCGCGACATCGTCATCACCGTGCGCGAGCCCTGACCCGGCGCTCGGTCGCGGCGCGCGTCAGCCGGCGACGAGCAGTCCCATCGCGACGAGCGCGCCGATGACGCCGCCGCTCTGCACCGGGTGGAGGCGCTCCTTGAGGATCCTCCGGGCCAGCAGGAGCGCGACGACGGGGTAGAGCGACGAGAGCAGGGCGGAGATGCTGAGCAGCCCGCCCCTCGTCGCCAGCAGGAAGAGGACGTTGGCGAGCATGTCGAGCACGCCGCCCCCGAGGATGTAGGGGGTCGCGGTGCCGGGGTGCATCGGCCGCGAGACGATCCGCATGAGCAGGAGGACGGCGACGATCGACGCGACACGCGCACCGACCAGCGGCCACATCCCGGAGTCCGCAGGTGTCGCGTCGAGCGCGATGAAGAAGGACCCGAAGAGCACCCCGCTCGCGAGCCCTCCGCCGACAGCGCCGAGGTCCGCCGCGCTGATGGCTGAGCCCGGCACCCACGCGACGATGACGACGCTGACGAGCGCGAGCGCGACACCGACGAGCTGGAGCTGGGAGAGCTCATCCCCGAGGACCAGCGCTCCCCAGCCGACGGGGACCGCCGCGCCGACGACGGCGGCCATCGGGCTCACGATCCCGATGGGACCAGCGGCCATCGCGCGGAGGTAGATGATGAGGCCGCCGGTCCCGGCCGTCCCCGACACCGCCCCGATGACGATCGCCGCCGTCGACGGACGTCCCGGGAGGAAGGGCAGGAGCGGGAGGAGGATGACCAGGCCGACGGTCTGCATGCCGAGCGTGACGGTCAGCGCCGACGCGCGGCGGGCGGCCAGAGCCCCGACGAAGTCCGCGACCCCGTAGCTCAGGCTCGCGCCCAGGGCCAGGAACGGGCTGAGCACGACCACACCTCGATGCCGGCCTCGTCGCCGGGGGCAGCCGCGCCGTGAGAGCCGCGCGGAGAGCAGCGAGGTTAGCGTCCTACCCTCGCGGTCCCGGGAAGGACCGGGGCCGGTAGCTCAGCTGGTCAGAGCACTCGACTCATAATCGAGGGTGCGCGGGTTCGAGCCCCGCCCGGCCCACCCTGGCACCATGCGCCCGGCACCATGTGGAGGACCGGAGGAGGAGGACGGCGGCCGTGGCGGGCACCTACCTCAAGCGCTCGTACAACACCGAGTACGCGATGACCGCTCCGCGTCCGCGGCTGCGCGGGCGCTCGCACCTCTTCGCGGGCGTCGCCGGCCTCCCGCTCGCGGTCCTCTTCACGCTGTGGGCACCGTCTGGCGACGTGCGCCTCGGCGTCGCCTCGTTCACCTTCGGGGTGACGATCATGTTCCTGTGCTCGGCGCTGCTGCACCTGCGCCGCTGGGACGCGGCCGTGTACGAGCGGCTGTTCCGCCTCGACCACTCCGGGATCTACTGCGCGATCGGTGGCAGCACCGGCGCGATCGCTCTGCTCGCTCTCGACGGCTGGCCGAGGAACGTCCTGCTGCTCGGGACGTTCGGCGGGTCGCTCATCGGCATCGTGCTCGAGTGGCTGCCGTTCGCGCCGCCGCGGGGCCTCTCGAACACCGTGTACCTGACGCTCGGATGGCTGCCGGTGCTGCTCCTCCCCTGGATATGGATCTCGGCGGGGGCGCTCGTGGTCGTCCTCATCATCGCCGGCGGCGCCCTGTACACGTCGGGGGCGGTCATCGTCGCGCTGCGGCGACCCGACGTGCTCCCCGGATGGTTCGGCTACCACGAGCTGTTCCACCTGCTCGTCATCCTGGCGGTCGCCCTGCACGCCTGGGCGGTCGCCGACCTCGTCGCACAGTCGCTGGCCTGATCGGCTCCAGTCAGACGCAGCGACCCGTCACACCCGGCTCGCGGGTGGCGGCGAGCACGGCCTCGACCTCCTCGACAGCGAGGGCGTAGGCGACCGCCCGCACGTCGGGGCTGACGGCGAACACGACCCCGAACGCGCGGCCGTCGCGGTCGACGACCGGCGCGCCGGAGTCGCCCGAGCGCAGCTCCGCGGCCAGGAAGTGCAGCGATCGCTCGGTGCGGTCACGGCCGTAGATGTCGCGCCCGACGCCCGTGACCGAGCGGTCGACCCGTACGGCGGCGACACGTGGCGTCGTGACGCCTCCGGGGAAGCCGATGACCGCGCCCTCCGTCCCGACGTCGGCGTCACGCAGCGGCAGGGCCGGCAGCGCGTGTCCCGGTGCCGTGAGCAGCGCCAGGTCGCGGTCCTTGTCGAACACGACGACGGTGGCCTCCAGGCGCCGCCCGTCGTGGGTCCGCAGCTCGACCTCGCGGGCTCCGGCCACCACGTGCGCGTTGGTGATGAGGTGGTCCGCGTCCACGGCGAACGCCGAGCCCGCGTAGCTGCGCCCACAGCCGATCGCGCGGACCGACGCCGGCGCGGACATCGCCCGTGCGAGCACGACGGGGTCGATGTCGACATCCGCCGGTGGGTCGGACGGCTCGGGGGTCGGAGCGAGGGAGGCGAAGACGTCGGGGAAGCGGTCGCCTCCGAGGAGGGTGCGGAGCGTCCTCGTGACGTCGGCGGGCGGCGGGGCGAGCGTGTCGATCGTCCCGAGGACGGCGCTCGCACGCACCTCGCTGCTGACGCGTCCCGGGATCGCCGCCGCGGCTGGCGCGACGAGCCACAGCAGCAGACCCAGCACGACGACGCTCGCGACCGCACCGAGCGCACGGTCGAGCAGCGACAGGGGGCCGAGCGTGAGGAGACGCCGCAGCGGTGCGCTGGCCAGCTGGAGCCCCGCGGTCGTGACCGCGACGGTCAGCGTCAGGGCGAGCACGGCGACGAACATGCGTGCTGCGATGCCGGCCTCGTCGGCGAGCTCGAGCGCGAGGGGGACCGTGCGTCCGGAGAGGGCGATCCCGAGGACCACGCCGGCCCAGGCCGCGACCCGGGCGAGCAGGCCGCGCCGGAGACCGCCGAGTGCGACCAGGACCGCGACGGCGAGCAGGACCAGGTCGAGGGTGGTCAGCCCCGCACCCAGGACGTCAGCGAGCGTGCGCTGGAGCGTCCCCAGGGTGTCCTCGCCCATCACCGTCCCTCGACGTGCGGTCGTGACCCGTCACGACAGATCCGACGACGGGCGGTGTGGCTCAGTTACGTGACGGGTGCCGGCGTCCCTCACGGTCGAGGTAGTCGGCCAGGCGGGAGTGGAGCTTCGCCGCCGTCAGCTCCGACTGCGGGTGGTGGCCGTCACGCACCGCGATCCACAGCGGCCGCTCGAGCCCGCTCGTCGACGTCGTGCGCTCGACGCGGACGTCCCAGTCGGGGAACTCGCCGCGGAGCCACTCGAGCACGGGGTGCTCCGCCGGAGCGGCGTCGGATGCCGTGTCAGCGGCCCGCTCGAGGGTCCGTGCTGCGCTGTGCTGCTCGCTCATGTGTCGTCCGCCTCTCCGCATGCTCGCCGTGTCCGTGTCCCGGACCTGTCCGCGTCGTCACCTCAGGTTCGCAGCAGGGAACCTGACGGACGGTCGGCGAGCCTACGACCTGCGCCGTCCGGGCTAAGGGAGGCTGCGCCGACCTGCGTGCGGGTCAGCGCGACGCTCAGCGCGGTGTGCCGCCGATGACGCGCGGATGTGCCCCCGGTGGGAACCACGGCGCCCGCAGCCGAGGCATCGTCGCATGCATCACCGGCCCGACGACGAGGGCGAAGTAGATGGTGCCGAGGCCCACCCTGCCGCCGAGCGCCCATCCGGCGACCAGCGCCGTCAGCTCGATCGCCGTCCGCGCGACCGCGATGGGGACCCCCCGCAGCTCGAGCCCGGTCATGACCCCGTCGCGGGGTCCGGTCCCGACGCCGGCACCGATGTACACCGAGACGCCGACGGAGAACACGACCGGACCGACGACGAGCAGCACGATGCGAGCCCAGAGCTCCTCGGGGGTCGTGGTGATCGAGAGCATCAGGTCGAGCGACGGCCCGATCCACAGCACGTTGATGAGCGTGCCGATGCCCGGCCGCTGGCGCAGCGGCAGCCACAGCAGCAGCACGAGCGCACCGACGAGCACGGTCGCGAGACCGATGCTCATCCCCGTGGCGACCGAGAGTCCCTGGTGGAGGACGTCCCACGGGCCGAGCCCGAGGTCTGCACGGACCAGCATCGCGATCCCCGCGGCGCACAGCGTCAGCCCGGCGAGCAGCCGGGGCAGGACCTGGACCACGCGGACGGGGCCGGCCACGGGAGGGAGCAGGGGATCCACGGGCGGCACGCTAGCCAGCACCTGACAGGAGGCCTGACCGGAGGCCTGACGTGCCGGGCGTAGGCTCTGCCGACCCCGGCGAACGGTCCGCTCCGCGGACCGGGTGGGGCGAGGAGGAGCGGTGGAGCGGGAGCGAGCGGCGGACCTGCTCGACACGGTCGTCGACTCCGGTCGGCTGCCCGATGCGGCGCTGCGGGCCGCGATCAGAGGGCTGCTGCGCGTCCGCCGTGCCGCCGACGGCTCCTCGCCCGAGGACCTCGCCGCACGGCTCGACGCCGGGCCGGTCACCGTGGCCGTCGACGCCGCGAACACGCAGCACTACGAGGTGCCGTCCGCGTTCTTCGCCCTGATGCTCGGACCGCTGCTCAAGTACTCGGCCGCCTGGTGGCCGGAGGGTGTCACGTCCCTCGCCGAGGCAGAGGAGGCGATGCTCGACCTCACCTGCCGCAGGGCCGGCATCGCTGACGGGCAGGACGTCCTCGAGCTCGGCTGCGGCTGGGGCTCGCTGACCCTCTGGATGGCCGAGCGCTACCCGGGCGCGCGCATCGTCGCGGTGTCGAACTCCTCCACGCAGCGCGAGCACATCCTCGCGCGCGCAGCGGAGCGTGGACTCAGCAACGTCACGGTGCTCACCGCCGACGTCGGGGACCTCGGTGTCGGCAGCCACAGCGACGTCGTCGCGCCCGGACGCTTCGACCGTGTGATCAGCGTCGAGATGCTCGAGCACGTGCGCAACCACCGTGAGCTCGGTCGCCGCATCGCGCGCTGGCTCCGTCCCGGTGGCGAGCTGTTCGTCCACGTCTTCGCACACCGCTCGCGGCCGTACCTGTTCGAGACGGACGGTCCGGGCGACTGGATGGCGCGGCACTTCTTCACGGGCGGGATGATGCCGTCGGAGGACTGGATCCCTGCCCGCATGGACGCGCTCGAGCACCGGCAGACGTGGCGCTTCGACGGCCGGCACTACACGCGCACGCTCGCAGCATGGCGCGGCCTGCTCGAGGAGCGTCGTGAGGCGACGCTCGAGGTGTTGGCACAGGGTGCGACCGCCGAGGAGGCGGAGCGCCGTTGGCAGCGCTGGCGCACGTTCCTCATCGCCTGCGAGGAGCTGTTCGCCGCCCGGCGTGGGCGCGAGTGGGGGGTCGTGCACCACCGCCTCGTGCGCCCCGACCGCGCCGTCAGCGCGAGCTGAGCGCCGTGCCGTCCACCTCGCCCGCCACGTCGGCGGGGCGTCGGAGGCGTGAGCGCCACCAGAACCCGTAGGCACCCACGGCGAGCACCGCGAACAGATGCCACTGGACGGCGTAGGACAGGTGGCTGCCCTGGTCGAGTCCCGGCGGCTCGGGCGCCTGGGGGAGCGTCGTCGCCGTCGCGCCCGGCAGTGCATCCATCCGCAGCACGACGGGCAGCAGCGACCCGCTCATCTGGCGGTCGAGCCGGGACGTGTCCGGGTGGAACACGCGCTCGAGGATCCCCTCGTCCGGATCGCGGGCACCGAAGGTGGGCTGGTCG
The DNA here is from genome assembly GCA_007116505.1 of Nitriliruptoraceae bacterium. Next base: position 5,478 of record SKII01000020.1, on the reverse strand, counting down.
ACGCTGCGCTCGAGCACGCCGGTCACGGTGACGCGCCCCGACGGTGGCGGTGCGTCGACGACGGGCGGCGTGTCGAGCTCGCGGGGCACCCAGCCGCGCCGCACCAGCAGGGTCGTGCCGTCCCCGAGGTCGAGCGGGGTCAGCACGTCGAGCCCCTGCAGCCCGCGCTGGATGCGGTTGCGCTGCACGACCTCCTCGTCGGGCACGAACACCCCGGTGACGCGGACGCGCCGGAACTCGAGCTCGGCCGGGTCCGCTCCGAAGGTGGTGAGCAGGACGGGGAGGTCGGTCGGCTCGGCGGCGGCGCGGGCGGCGAGGCGGTCGTTCGTCGTGCGGACCTGGTCGAGCCGCTCGAGCTGCCACTGGCCGAAGCCGACGAGCACCCCGACGACGGCGACGACCAGGACGTGGCCAAGGAGCGCCGACGGACGGGTCAGCGCACGGACGGGGGAGGCGTGCTGCGGGCGCTGCGGCGTGAGGCCCGTCCGGCTCATGCCCGCGGGCCCGTGCGGACGTCGGGGGCGCCGAGCCGGGCCGCGTCGGCACTGTGGTCGTCCATCTGCAGCTGCGAGTCGCGCTCGGCCGCCACCCGGGCCTCGTAGTGCTCGACCTCGAGGGCGATGCGATCCTCGTCCCAGCCGATGACCGACCCCATGAGGCGGGCGACGTGCGGTGCCGCGGCGAGGCCACGGTCGAACGTCTCGATGGAGATGCGCGTGCGCCGCGTCATGACGTCGTCGAGGTGGAGGGCGCCCTCGTGGCTGGCCGCGTAGACGGCCTCGACCCGAAGATGGTCCTCGGCCCCGGGGATCGGCTGGCCGAGCGTCGGGTCCGCCGCGACCATCTCGAGCAGCTCCTCGGTGAGGGCCCCGTAACGCCCGAGGAGATGCTCGATGCGCACGACGTGCAGGCCGCTGCTCGCCGCGAGCTCGTGCCGACGGTTGACGAGCGCCAGGTAGCCGACCGCACCGACGAGCGGGACGCGGTCCGTGACGCAGTCGGGCACGCGGCCCGGCAGGGAGCGGGCCGCGAGGTCGACCGCGTCCTTGGCCATGACCCGGTAGGTCGTGTACTTCCCGCCGGCGATGGTGACGAGCCCGGGCGCGGTGGTCGCCACGGCGTGCTCGCGCGACAGCGTCGACGTCGCGTCGGACTCCCCTGACAGCAGCGGTCGCAGTCCCGCGTACACGCCCTCGACGTCCTCGTGGCTCAGCGGATGGCGGAGGACCCGGTTCACCTGGTCGAGCAGGTAGTCGATGTCGGACCGCGAGGCCGCAGGATGGGCGAGGGCGAGCTCCCAGTCCGTGTCCGTCGTCCCGATGATCCAGTGTCGTCCCCACGGGATGACGAACAGCACCGAGGACGCGGTGCGCAGGATGAGGCCGGAGTCCGCGATGATGCGGTCGCGGGGGACGACGAGGTGGATGCCCTTCGAGGCACGGACGCTGATGCGCCCGCGTCCCACGAGCGCCTGCAGCTCGTCGGTCCACACGCCCGTCGCGTTGATGACCTGGCTCGCGCGCACGTCGATCGTCGTGCCGCTCTCCAGGTCGGCGACCTGCGCGCCGACGACCCGCTCGCCCTCACGCAGGAAGCCGACGACGCGGGCCGACGTCGCGACGGCCGCGCCGTAGCTCGCCGCGGTCCGCGCGATCTCCATGGTGTGGCGCGCGTCGTCGATCTGCGCGTCGTAGTAGCGGATCGCGCCACGCAGCGCGTCGGCACGCAGCGCCGGGACCATCCGCAGCGCCCCCGTGCGGGACAGGTGGCGGTGCGCCGGCAGGTTGCGTGCGCCGCCCAGCGTGTCGTAGAGCGCGATGCCGGCGCCGACGTAGGCGCGCTCCCAGGGTGCGCCGGTGAGGGGGAACAGGAAGGGGACCGGCCGGGCGAGGTGGGGAGCGAGGGTGGTCAGGTGCAGGTCACGCTCGCGCAGCGCCTCGCGCACCAGGCCGAAGTCGTACTGCTCGAGGTAGCGGAGTCCACCGTGGAGCAGCTTCGAGGACCGGCTGGACGTCCCTGACGAGAGGTCACGCTGCTCGACCAGCGCGGTGGACAGCCCGCGGGTCGCCGCGTCGAGGGCGATGCCCGCCCCGGTCACGCCACCCCCGACCACGAGGACGTCGTGCGTGGTCGTCCGCATGCGCTCGAGCGCTGCGCTGCGTCGTGCCGGGTCGAGTGCGACGGGCCTCACAGGTCCTCCTGTCCTGGTGGTGCGTGCTGCAGCGGCTCTCCGGCCCCTCTGCCGGACCCTCTGACGGTACGGGGTCAGGGGGCGTCAGGGGCACGTCCGGCGCACGCCCGGGGCACGCCCGGAGCACGCCCGGGGCCGTGGCCCGCGAGGGGACCTCAGCCGGCCAGCGCTCCGACGAGTGCGCGTGCGACCGCCACGGTCGCCACGAGCAGCGTCGTGGCGAGCAGGACCGTGCGGACGGTGTCGCGGGGCCCGCCGGGACGCTCGGCCCGGACGAGCAGTGCGGCCGCGGCCCCGCCGAGCAGACCGCCGACGTGCCCACCGACCGAGATGGTCGGAACGGCGAAGGTCAGCACGAGGTTGAGGAGGACGAGCGCCCCGACGGTCGAACCCTCGGCGGTCGCCCACGGATCGACGCCGCGCCGCCGGAGGAGGACGAGGAACGCTCCCATCAGGCCGAACACCGCGCCGCTCGCCCCGACGGTGATGGTGAACGGGCCGCCGCCGAGCACGGTCCTGACGAACCCGACCCCTCCCAGGGGCGTCGCCGCGACGACCCAGCTGAGGGCGACCACGCCGAGCCCGCCCCCGGCGAGACCGCTGGCGGCCAGGCCGAGGAAGGCGCCGGTCCCCACCCGGGGCTCGAGCAGCTGGCCGAGACGCCACAGCAGCAGACCGTTGAACGCGAGGTGGACCAGGCCGCCGTGCAGGAACGCGCTCGTCACGATGCGCCACCACTCGCCGAGCCCCACGAGGACCGGCACGAGCCCGAAGGTCCGCGCGTCGACGGCGCCGGTCGCACCGAGCAGCGCGACCGCGACGATCGTGACCACGAGGGTGCGCGTCGCCGGCGGGGCGGAGGGGTGCTCGCCGAGCCGCCGGACCTCCGGGGCGGAGCGGGCGCAGTCGAGGCACTGGTAGCCGACGGGGGCGTCGACGATGTCCTCGGCGCACACGCCGTTCCCGCAGCGGTTGCACGTCGTCAGCGCCGGCCGGCCGGGGTGACGTGCGCACTCGACGGTCGCGTCCATGCCCTCAACCTACCGCTGCCGCCTCGGCGACCCGGCGGTGAGGACCGACTACCGTGGGGGCATCGCCAGCCACCGTCGTCCCCCGCGCCGCTCCGCCCGCCGGCCCGAGGTTCGACCCATCCGTCGGAGCCCACATGACCCTCAGTATCGGTGACGTCGCCCCGGACTTCACGCTCAACGACCAGACGCGCACCCCGGTCACGCTGTCGGACCTGCGGGGGAAGAAGCACGTGCTCGTCGTCTTCTACCCGCTCGCGTTCTCCGGGGTCTGCACCGGCGAGATGTGCAGCCTGAGGGACTCGATCGAGAGCTTCCGCTCCGACGAGGTCGAGACCCTCGCGATCTCGGTCGACTCCAGCGCCGCCACCGCCGCGTGGGCCGCGAAGGAGGGCTACGACTTCCCGCTGCTCAGCGACTTCTGGCCGCACGGCGCGGTCGCCGACAGCTACGGCGTGTTCGACGCGGAGAAGGGCCTGGCGATGCGGGGGACCTTCCTCGTCGACAAGGAGGGCGTCGTCCGCTTCGCCGAGGTGAACGCGATCCCCGACGCGCGGGACCAGCAGCGCTGGCGTGACGCGCTCGCCGGACTCGGCGTCGCGGTCTGACCGTGACGTTCCCCGAGGCGCTCAGCTACGACGACGTCCTGCTGCTGCCGGGCCACTCGGCGGTGCTGCCGCGCGACGTCGACGTCACCGTACGACTGCATGCGGGCGTACGGCTCGAGATGCCGATCCTCTCCGCCGCGATGGACCGCGTCACCGAGGCGGAGATGGCCGTCGCCATCGCGCGGCAGGGCGGGCTCGGCATCGTCCACAAGAACGCCACTATCGAGCAGCAGGCCTCCATGGTGGAGACGGTGAAGCGCTCCGAGTCCGGCTTCATCACCGAGCCGGTCACGCTGCGGCCCGACGATCCGGTCGCGCGCGCCCACGAGCTGATGGAGCGCTACCGCGTGTCGGGCTTCCCCGTCACCGACGGCGCCGGGCTGCTCGTCGGCATCATCACGAACCGCGACCTCCGCATCGGCGCGCCGGCGGAGTCGCTCGTCCGCGAGCACATGACGGCCGAGGGGCTCATCACCGGCGCGCGGGGGACGACCCTCGAGGCCGCGCGCGACCTGATGCAGCAGCACCGCGTCGAGAAGCTGCCGATCGTCGACGAGTCCGGACTGCTGCTCGGCATGTTCACCTTCAAGGACATCGAGAAGGTGCGGCAGTACCCGAGCTCGGCGAAGGACGCGCGCGGGCGGCTGCTGTGCGGCGCGGCCGTCGGAGCGAGCGCCGACGGTGGGGACCGTGCGGCGGCGCTCGTCGAGGCGGGCGTGGACCTGCTGTCGATCGACTCCGCGCATGGCCACTCCCAGAGCGTGCTCGACTTCGCACGCCGCCTGAAGGACCGCCACCCCGACGTCGCCCTGATGGTGGGCAACGTCGCGACGGGCGATGGCGTGAGGGCGTGCGCCGACCACGGTGCGGACATCGCGAAGGTCGGCGTCGGCCCCGGGTCGATCTGCACGACGCGGGTCGTGACGGGCGTCGGCGTGCCCCAGTTCACCGCCGTGATGGAGGCTGCGCGGGTGGGCCGGGAGCTGGGCGTCCCGGTCATCGCCGACGGCGGCCTGCGGAGCTCGGGGGACATCGTGAAGGCGCTCGCGGTCGGTGCGAGCGCGGTCATGATCGGGAACCTGCTGGCGGGGACGGACGAGTCGCCCGGCGAGCTCGTGCTCGTCGGGGGACGCCGCTACAAGGAGTACCGAGGGATGGGGTCGCTCGACGCCATGCGCGACGGCTCCGCGGACCGCTACTTCCAGGGCGACCGCATCGGCGCGAAGGCGCAGGGGCCGAGCGGCGTGAAGCTCGTCCCGGAGGGCGTGTCCGGGCTGCTCCCGTACCGCGGCGCCGTCGCCGAGGTGACCCAGCAGCTCGTCGGTGGGCTGCGGTCGGGCATGGGCTACATCGGTGCGCCGGACCTCTCGGAGCTGGTCGCGCGTGCGAGCTTCGTGCGGCAGACCGCCGCGGGCACCCGCGAGTCCCACGTGCACGACCTCGAGGTCGTCCACGAGGCGCCGAACTACCAGGTCCCCGGAGCGCGCTGAGGATCGCCCGTCCCGTCCACGCCGTGCCCCGCGAGCGCGGCGAGCGCGGCCAGTGCGACCGCGGTGCCTCCCTCGGCGAACGGCGGTGCGACGAGGTGCGCGGCCGCGCGGACCTCGTCGGGCGAGCCACCCATGGCGACGGCGGTGCCGGCGAGGGCGAG
>SKII01000009.1 GCA_007116505.1 Nitriliruptoraceae bacterium | reverse complement strand
GGCCGGCTGCGCTGAGCCCGGGCGCGCTCAGCCCTGCAGGCAGCGTCGGAGGAACGTCACCTGCAGCTCGAGCAGCCGGGCCGCGACCTGCGGGTCCGACGCCATGTGCGTGGCGGAGGTCAGCGGCACGAACGTGAAGGGGTGCCCGGCCGCGTGCAGCGCCTCGGTGAGCCGCAGGCTGTTCGCGACGAGCACGTTGTCGTCGGCGAGGCCGTGGATGACGAGCAGCTCCGCCGCCGGCGCACCGACGGCCTCCGGGTCGGGTGCCACGAGCGACCCGTCCTCGGTGACGACGGCGGACCGTCGGTAGGCCTCCGGGTCCTCGTGGGGATGCCCGAGGTAGCGCTCGGTGTAGTGCGTGTCGTACAGGCGCCAGTCGGTGACCGGCGCGCCGACGACCGCGCAGCGCACGCGGTCGGGCCTGCGCAGCCCGGCGAGGGCCGCGAGGGTCCCGCCGTAGGACCATCCTCGGATGCCGACGCGCGCGAGGTCGAGCGCCGGGAACGCGGCCGCGGCCGCATCGAGCGCGACGAGCTGGTCCTCGAGGGCCGGCGTGGCGAGGTCGCCCCGGACGGCGTGCTCGAAGCCCGGTCCTCGACCGGGTGTCCCCCGACCGTCGACGATCAGCACGGCGAAGCCATGGTCCGCGAGCCACTGGGCGCCGGTGTAGGCCGCCCGCGCGGACAGCACCCGCTGGGCGTGCGGTCCCCCGTACGGGTCGAGCACGACGGGGAGCGGCGCGGAGCCCGACGACCCGTCGTGACCGGCGGGCAGGACGAGCGCGGCGCGCAGGGCGCGCGGCCCGAGCTCGAGCATGCGCACCGTCGCGCCGATGCCGGAGCGCTCCGCGACGGAGGGCAGCGGGACCGTGTCGCCGACCTCCCCCGGACCGGTCACCTCCATCGTGATGCGCGGCTCCTCCGACGCGAGGTCGCTCGTCCGACGCACGATGACGTCGGGCGGACCGTCACCGGCCCCGGCGAGCACGACATGGTGGAGGCCGGCCTCCGCCGGCGAGAGCCGCACGACGTCGACGCCGCCGGGCTCGATCCGCACGCCGACGACGTGGACCGACGTCGGGTCGTCGTACGACACGGACAGCAGGACCGTCCCCGCGTGACCGTCAGCCGCGCGGTGCACGGCGGCGATGCCACGGACCTCGAGGCCCTCGGGGGTGAGGGCCTCGCCGTCACGGCACAGCGCACGGCGCAGCACACCGTCCGGCGTCGTGACGTCCTCGACGGTGAGGAGCCCGTCGAGCCATGCCGGCCCGCCCGGGACGAGCTCGTACCACGGTGCTCCGACGACCCTGCGCACGCTCCGCAGCTCGGTCGCGCCCTCGTCGAGGGCGAGCACGTGCAGCGCGCGCTGGTCACGGGGCTGCAGCCCGACGAGCAGCGGGCCGGCGTCCCAGGACACGCGTGCGAGGTACTCCACGTCGTCGCCCGCTGCGGCGGTCGCGAGCATGCGCCGCTCCCCCGTCGCGACGTCGACGACGGCGAGGTCGACGCGCGCGTTCGGCGTGCCCGCGAACGGGTAGGCGAGCACGGTCGGGTCCGCCTCGGGTCGGGACAGGTCGGCGAGATGCACGCGGCGGACCGGCGACTCGTCGACGCGGGCGACGGCGAGCCGCGTCGAGCACGGCGACCACCACATCCCACGCCGACGCTCCATCTCCTCGGCGGCGATGAACTCGGCACGCCCCCAGACGGCCCCGGGCTCCTCGACGAGCCGACGGAGGCGCGGCTCCTCGTCGTCGAGTGCGACGACCGAGACCCCGTCGTCGTGGTGCAGCGCGACGAGCCGTCCGTCGGGGGAGACGCGCGGGTCGAACACCGGGACGTCGAGCGGTACCACCCGGACGGACCCGGAGGCGAGGTCGACGACGACGAGCTGACCGCCGAGCGCGCACACCACCCGGGTCCCGGCACGGTCGACGGCGTAGGCGGTCACGCCCCCGGCCTGCTCACGGACCCGCTCCCGACGGGCGCGCTCCTCCGGCGGGAGCTCGCCCTCGTCGACGCCGAGCGCGCGGGCGTCGAGCAGCCGTTCCCCCTCCCCCGTGCGGGGATCGAACCGCCACAGGTGCGTGACCGGATCGTCCCCCGCATCGGAGCGCAGCGCGAGGACGCTCCGAGCGCCGGGCGGTCCGACGACGCTGACGTCCCGCGGGACGCCGAGGGTGAAGCGCCGTGTCACGGCGGCGCGCACGGGGTAGCTGGTCATGTCGGGTCCGCTCATGCCGTCATCCCGTCCTCGTCGGCGGCCAGCAGGCCCGCACCGATCACCCCGGCGTCGTCGCCGAGCACCGCGGGTACCACCGGCGCGACCGGGCGATGCTCTGCACCCATCAGGTGGGCTGCGAAGGACCGCCGCGCCGCAGGCAGGAGCAGCTCCGAGGCCGCCTCGCCCGCGCCACCCCCGACGACGACGATTGACGGATCGACGACCGCCACGATCGAGGCGATGGCGATACCGAGCCGGACCGCGACCCGCTCGACCACGGCGAGGGCCCAGGGCTCGCCGCTGCTCGCCGCTGCCAGGAGCCCCCGGGAGTCCTCGTGCCGTGCGCCGGCGAGCCCCGCCGCCCCGGCCTCGTCGGTCTCGCGGGAGAGCGCGCTGCCGGACACGTACGCCTCGACGGTCCCACGGACACCGCTCGGCGCGTCACGACCGTCCTCGGCGATGACCAGGTGCCCGGGCTCGCCGGCGAAGCCCGACGCGCCCTCGAGGAGCCGGCCGTCGACGACGACCCCGCCGCCGACGCCCGTGCCGAGGGTCAGCATGACCACGTCACGGTGGCCGCGCGCGGCGCCGACGCGATGCTCCCCGACGACCGCGGCCGAGCCGTCGTTGACGACCCTGACCGTGCGGTCCGACCCCAGCGCCTCACGCAGCAGCCGAGCGAGCGGGACCTCGCGGACGCCGACGTTGGGTCCATAGCGGAGGCGGCCCTCCCGGTCGACGAGGCCAGCCATCCCGACCCCGACCGGTGTCCCCGCCCCGGGCCCCGCTCCGACCTCCTCGAGCGCCGCGACGATGGAGGCGACGAGCACGTCGGCGTCGTCGACCTCGGAGCGGCTGCGCAGCACCTCTCCGACGAGGCCGTCGCGCCCGACGTGTCCGACCCTGAGGTGCGTCCCGCCGACGTCGACACCGACCGCTACCGGAGCGGGGGCAGCGACCGGGGCGGGGGCGCTCACGGGACCCTCCCTGCGGAGACGGCGACGGCCAGCTCGAGGTGGTCCTTCATCGCCTGCATCGCGAGCATGGCGGCGCGCCGGTGCCGGGCGACCCTGCGCCGTCCCCCACGTCCCGGCGGCTCCCCGTGCACGACATGATGGACGACGGTCCCCTCCGGGCCCTGCTCGAGCCACCACTCCGTGCGCGGCCCGCCGGGACCGAGGACCTGCCAGCGCACCCCGGCGTCGTGGCGCCAGCCATCGACGTCGACGACGACCCTGAGGCGTCGGAGCCCGCCTGCTCGCAGCACGAGCCGGTGCCGCTCACCGGCCCCGCCCGCGACGCCGCCGGGCACGTCCCGCGGCACACCGACCCTGGAGCTCCGGCATCCGGGGAGCCAGCGTGGCCACCCGTCGAGGTCCGTGAGGGTCCGGTAGACGACCCCGACGGGCGCCCTGACGAGGACGGCGTCGGTCACGACCCCGCCACGTCCGCGACGAAGGCGAGGATGCGGTCCTCGAGCACCACGGCGTCGTAGTCGAGCAGCGGCACGTGGTAGCTGCGACGCGTGGTGAAGCGCTCGACCCGCGGCGAGCCCGTCAGCCGGTCCGCGATCGCGTCGCCGTTCGCAGGGTCGACCGTATGGTCCTCGGGTGAGGTCACGACGAGCGCCGGGCAGGCGACCCGCGGGAGCGCCCCACGGATGCGCGGCAGCTCGGCGATGAACGACTGCGCCGCCCGTGCCGACACCCACGCGTACGCACCCTCCTCCACCCCCGGCTTGGCGAGGTCGTCGGTGGGCATGCCGGCCGCATCGCGGGGGACGAACGGGACGACGTGCTGCAGCAGCGGCGCGGCGCGCGCGAGCAGCTCGGTCCGGTCGAGGACGAGCGAGTTGATGGTCACGATGCCGGCGACGTCGTGGTCACCTGAACCCGCGAGGTCGAGCACGATGGACCCGCCCATCGAGTGCCCGACGAGCACCACACGGTCGCAGCCGCGCTCGAGCGAACGGACCGCGTTCACGACCGTCATGCGCCAGTCGGAGTAGCGCGTCCGGGCGAGGTCGCGCGGCGTCGTCCCATGGCCCGGCAGGCGCGGCACCTCGACGCTGTAGCCGGCCGCGGCGAGCCGCAGACCGAGCGGTCGTGTCCCGGTCGGACTGGCGGTGAAGCCGTGCACGACGACGACGCCGACACCGGCTCGTGCCCCGCTGCCGCGGGCCGAGAACGGCTGCGCACCGGGGACCGTCACCATCGCGTCCATGCGCCCCTCCCGCGCGAGCAGCGCGGGCGGCGCCGCCTGCTCCCCCGGCAACCGTAGCGCGACGCCTACGCTGCCTCACTGCAGCGCGACCCGCAGGTCGCTCACGAGGCACCGGGGGACGACGTGGACGACGCCGGGCGCGGGAGCCGCGACCTCGCCGTCGTCGCCGGCGCGGCGGCAGCCGGCTTCGTGCTGCTCGACGTCCTCCGCGTGTGGATGCCGTCGCTCGTCGTGATCCTCGGCGAGGGCCTCGGAGCAGGACCGTTCGGTCTGGCCGCCGTCGCCATCGGGGTGACCGC
>SKII01000095.1 GCA_007116505.1 Nitriliruptoraceae bacterium | reverse complement strand
TCGGGGCGGCGCATCGGCTCCGAGGCCGAACAGGCCGAGGTCGTGGTGGTTGCCGGAGCGGGGGAGGCGCAGGAAGACGGCGTCGGCGCGCGCGACGCGGTCGACGACCTCCATGCCGAACACGGACGTGTAGAAGGAGGCGGCGCGCTCGACGTCGGAGACGAACAGCACGGCGTGGTTGAGGCGGGTGGGGGAGAAGCCCATCGCAGGTCCTTCGATCGGGTCCCGGGAGCGTACCCACAATGGTTGAAGCGTCAAGCAATGGTGGCCGGCGTCGCAGGTCCGGCCTACGGTGCTCTCGCGTGGGTGCGGAGGGGACAGGGGCGAGCATGGATGGGGTCGGGGCCATCGTCGTGGGTGCTGTCGTGCTCCTCGTGGTCGGCGGGGCCGCGGTCGTGGTCGCACGGATGCCGGCCGACGTGCGCCGCGCACGGCTGGACGTGTTCCGCGCCGACCTCGGGCTCCGTCGCGCCCGTGCCGCACACGCGGGGCTCATGAGGGCAGCCGAGCGGAACGTCCGAAGCGTCGAGCGGCGCCACTCCGACCATCTCGCGGAGCTCGACCGCCGCATCGTCGCACTCGAGGACCCGCGCGGCGTACGCATCGACGGCTTCGGCCCGGTCACCCTGCATGCGCTGCGGATCGTCACGCCGGCCGGCGAGGTGCCGCTTGACGGGGTGCAGGCGACCGTCGACTCGGCCGGCGCGCTGAGCGAGCGCAAGCGGACGACGCTGACGCGGCTCGCGGTCGGAGGCGCGGTGCTCGGGCCGCTCGGCGCCGTCCTCGCCCTCGGGTTCCCGAAGCGCAGGAAGGTCGACATGCGCGAGCTGTACCTGCTCATCGAGGCTGGCGGCGCGTCGTGCGTCCTCCAGGTCGCTCCGGACGACGGTGCCCGGGTGCGGGCCTTCGCCACGCAGGTCAACGGGGCGGCGATGGCGGTCGCCGAGCGCCGGGAGGCGACGGCGCAGGAGCTCGTGGAGACGAGAGCGCGGCTCGCGGCCGTCCGTGAGGACCACTCCGCGCTCGACGCAGCACGGCAGCGTCTCGCCGACGCCCGCGGTGACGCCGATGCGCTCGCCGCCATCGCCCGTGCGGAGCAGGAGGCGGCGTCCGCGAGGGCGCGCCTCGTCGCTGCCGAGGACGCGGTCGCTGGCTGAGCGTGTCCGAGCGGCGCGCTCGAGGTACCCGAAGGTGCCGGGCAGCGGGGCCTCAGGCGTCGACGTCCGCCGCGATCGACATCCGCAGCCTGCTGCCGCCCTCCGCCCGAGCCTCGAGCGTCCAGTCCCCATCCGACATCGTGTCGAACAGCGCGCTGCCGAGGCCCGGCCCGCGCAGGACCGGTCCGACACCATCGTCCTCGACCGTGAGCGCGATCACGTCGTCGCCCGACCTCGGGCCATCCCGCAGTTCGAGTCGCACGTGCACGGTCGCGGCGCGACCGTGGCGCACGGCGTTGTTCACCGCCTCGGCCAGCACCTGGGCGATGCGAGCCTGCACCGACGGGTCGAGTCCGTCGAGCATCGGGTCGAGCTGCGACGTGATCGTGACGAAGCCGTCCCACCTGGCGACGATGTCGGCCAGCTGGCCTCGCACGCCGGCGTCCGCCGCGGTCGGTCCGGTCGCTCCTGCGGCGAGGTCCGCCAGCAGCAGCTCGATGGCGTCGAGCTCCTCCCGCACGACATGCTCGTGCTCTCCCGAGGCGGCGATGCGGTGCGAGGCCGCGATCAGCCGGTTCTGGAGGCTCGAGTGCAGATGGTCGGCGACCTCCCGGTCACGGAGGCGCTGTGATGCGCGAGCAACGACCCCTTCCGTCCCGTCCGTCCTGTCGCGCTCGAGACGGCGCTGCAGCTCCTCCCGCATGCGGTCGCCGCCACGCAGCGCGACGATGGCCGCACCGCTGAGGACGGTGAGGAACACGATCCACACGAGGAGGGTCATGAGGAGCGTTCCCGTGCGCCAGCGGGGCCCCTCCGGACCGAGCGTCTCGATGACGAACGTGTGCAGTGCAGCGACCGTCGTGAGCGTGACGGCGAGGTGCAGCGTGGCCCAGCGGGTCCCTGCGGGTCGTAGCCGGCGGGCGAGGGAGAAGACGGCCACGATGACGACGACCGAGGCGGAGGTGCGCGCGAGGTTCACGCCGGCTGCGATGTCCTGGGCTCGGGACGCGAAGCCGGTGACCGCGTAGAGCGTGGCCACGGGGAGGATGGGGAAGGGGTTCGTGACGAGCGCCGACCGCAGCAGGGAGCGGACCCGGAAGTCCGTCCCGATGCGCTCGGGTGACCACAGCTCGTGCGTCATCGGACGGAGGCGCTCCTCGACGAGCCGGTCGAGGACGTTCGCCATCGGGCGGTCGCCCGCTGCGGAGAGCCGTCGGCGTGCCTCCTCGACGAAGCCGACGATCAGCTCGGAGCGCTCGTCGCCCGATCCTGTCCGGGCATCGCGGCCCTGCGCGAGCAGCGCCGCACGCGCGCGGGCGGTGACGAGCCGCTCGTACTCGTCGCGGTAGCGATCGAGCGTGGCGGCGACGAGGGTGAGCGCGGGGAGCAGGAACGCGCCCTGCGCCGTCGTGCTGACCGCCCGCCACCACTCCGCCGTCGGCATCAGCATCGGGACGAGCCCGGCGGTCCAGGCGAACAGGCTCGTCGTCGTCCCCTTCACGAACCCGATGGACGCGCCGAGCAGCACGACCAGCCCGAGCGCGGCCGCCTCGGTCCGTCGTCGCGCGACCACGGTGGCACGGAGCAGCTCGACCCAGAGCCAGACGAGCATCAGCGACGCGAGGTTCACGCCGATCCAGGCGAGGGCGGTGCGGACGTCGTCCGGGTCGCGGGTCAGCACGGACGTGACCAGCGCCGGCGGGAGGACGATGGCGAGCAGCCGGCGGTCGAGGAGGCGTGGGCCGCCGACCGCCTCTCCGAGCGTGACGTCCATCGTGACGCTCACCGGTCCTGGACCGGGAGGCCGAGGGAACGGAAGTAGACCTGCGCGAGGTGGACGCGCTGGTTGAGCGCCGCGTCGGGTGCGACACCGAGGTGCCGCGTGAGGCGGGCGATCGCCGCCTCGACGGCCCGCTCGGTCACGCCTCGTTGACGTGCGATCTCGGCGTTGGAGAGCCCGCGTGCGACGAGGCGGAGCGTCTCGATCTGGACGTCGCTGAGCTCGCGCACACCGGTCGGTGGCAGCAGCGGGATGCCGGCCGGCCCGGGATCGTCCGCGTCGCCGACGCCGGGCACATCGTCCACTGCCTGCGCTGCGTCGACCCCGTCCGCTCCGTCCGCCCTGGGTGCGTGGGGTGTCGTGGCACCGACCGCGACCATGGCGTCGCGCAGCACGCTGACGAGCTGCGCCATGCTGCCGATGGAACGCTTCGTCACGTACTGGGTGCCCACCGGCGGCTCGGGGAGCGTGGTGCTCAGCAGTCGCGGGTCGTCGAACGTGGTGAGGAGCACGATGGCGAGCCGGGGCAGCCGCAGACGGAGGGCGAGCGCGAGGTCGACCCCGGTCGGCCCCGCCCCGAGGTGGAGGTCGAGGAACGCGGCGTGGACGCCGAGTCCGGGGATCTGCCGGAGCGCCTCGGTGGCGCTGCCCGTCTCGAGCACGACCTCGACGCCCTGCGACCGGAGCGACTCGGCGAGGGTGAGGCGGGTGAAGGCGTCGTCCTCGACGACGGCGGTCCTGATCGGCATGGGGCGAGTATGGCCGCCGTCCGGGTGCGTGTCATGCGCCGTGTGGTGCCAGCACCACCAGTCGAACGCCGTGTGGTGCCAGCACCACCAAGCGGACGTGGCGCGTCTCGGGGCGATGGACGCACGCCGTCCCGGGGATCGCAGGTGTCCAGCCGCTACGTTCCGCGCCCTTCGTCGGGGGAGATCCGTGGGACGTGTCCTCGGAGCCGTGTGCACCCCTCGGGGTCCTGAGGTCCGGTCGCGGCTCCGCTGGACGTTCGGGGTCGGAACGCTGGTGCTCGCCGCCTGCGGACCGGCCGTCGCCCCGGACGGATCGAAGGGGGGAGGGGATGACGAGGTGGTCGTCTTCGCGGCGGCCTCGCTGACCGACGTGCTCGGTGATCTCGCCGACGAGTTCGCCTCCCAGGGCGGTCCGCGGGTGGTGCTGAACCTCGCCGGGAGCCAGACCCTCGCCACGCAGATCTGCGCGTCGAGGTCGGGGCGTTCACGCTCGAGGCGTCCGTCGCGGTCGCGCAGGGCGAGGTCGTCGCCGTCATCGGGCCCAACGGTGCCGGGAAGACGACGCTGCTGCGCGTCCTCGCAGGTCTCGCCACCCCCGTCGCCGGACGGGTGACGCTCGACGCCGATGTGCTCGACGACGCCGGGTCGGGCGTGCACCTCCCGCCGCAGCAGCGAGGGGTCGCGATGCTGTTCCAGGACGTGCGCCTGTTCCCGCACCTCGATGTCAGGGACAACGTCGGGTTCGGACCGCGCTCGCGTGGCGCGTCACGCGCAGCATCGCGTGCGCTCGCGCAGCGCTATCTCGCTGAGGCAGGAATCGCGGATCTCGCCCGGCGTGGACCTGCGGAGCTGAGCGGCGGGCAGGCGCAGCGCGTCGGTCTCGCGCGTGCGCTCGCGGTCGAGCCCGACCTGCTGCTGCTCGACGAGCCGCTGGCCGCGGTCGACGTAGCAGCGCGTGACGGGCTTCGTCAGCTCCTGAGCGAGAGGCTCGCGATGCTCGAGCGTCCTGCGCTGATCGTCACGCACGATCCGGTCGACGCGATCGAGCTCGCCGGTCGGGTCGTCGTGATCGACGGAGGACGGGTCGTCCAGGATGC
>SKII01000162.1 GCA_007116505.1 Nitriliruptoraceae bacterium | reverse complement strand
TCGGGCACGGCGTCGGACACGGCGTCGGACACGGCGGCACTCCGGACGATCTCGCGGCGGACGGACCCGCGGACCTCGGAGGTTAGTCCGAGGTGAGCGCCGTCCCCTCCCAGGCGATCTCGCCGAAGCGCGCACCGCTGTCCTCGACCCACACGCTCGGGGCGGTGGCGCCGGGAGCGAGCACGAGGATCCGGCGCGCGGAGTCGAGCATCGCGACCGTCCCTGACGCCGGGTCGACCGCGGTCGCCTGGATCGTGTAGGCGTCGGGGACGTCCGCCTCCCACAGCACCCTGCGCTGCTCGTCCCGGACGATGAGGCTGCGCGCGGACCGGTCGACGATCACGCCGGGCATGACGGGACGGGGCGACGGCTGCGACGGGTCGAAGCGCTCGGTGCTGAGGACCTCGCCCGTCACCGGGTCGATGACCTCGAGGACATCCAGGGTGCTCGTGTACCCGTAGACGAGGATCCCGCGCTCGTCCCAGCCGAGCAGCGGCCCGCCCTGCGACGTGCATCGGAGCTCGCGGACGACGCCGTCGGGGGTGATGACGTCGAGGCACTGGCCTCGGTCATCACCTCGGAAGCTCGTCATCGCGAGCGAGGCGGTGGGCCGCGTCGACGCATCGACGGGGTCGAGCTCGGGTGGCGGCACGATCCCGAAGCGGACGACGAGGCCGAGCGTGACGAGCGCGACGACGCCGGCGGCGATCAGCAGCGCCCCGACGGGACGCTCACCGCTGGTCTCACGCCCCTCGAGCAGGGTGGTGGTTCGCTCAGCCATGCTGGACCTCCTTGGTCCGGCGGATGCGCCCGAGGCCGACGGCCATCAGGATGAGCAGGAGCCCGGTCAGGAGCAGCGTCGCCGGGGCGCCGAGGGTGTCGGCGAACAGGACGAGCACGACGCGCGGGACGCTCACGAAGAGGCCGAAGGCGCCGATGTAGAGCAGGTGCGTGCGCTCGCCGGCGAGCGAGGCTGCGACGAGCGTGAGCGCGACGAGGACGCCGACGAGCAGCCCCGGCGCCGAGCCGGTGGCCCCGCCGAGCACCTGCGATCCGATGAGCATGAACACGGCGCCGGTCGCCTCCGCGCTGATGCGGGGTCCGAGCCAGCCGCCAGCACCGGCGAGCGCCCAGGTCGCCCCTCCACCGAGGACGAGGATGCCCCCGGCGAGCTGGCCGAACCCGAGGGGCGACAGCGCGAGGAGGGTCCCGAACGTCGCCGTGCCGAGCGCGACGAAGGTGATGAGCTGGACGAGGACGTGCCGTCCGCGGTAGAGGAGCACACCGCCGAGCAGCGCCCCTCCGCCACCGACGACGGTCGCCAGCCACTCCTCGGGCACCGAGAGGACCTCGAGCGCGAGCACCGTGAGGAACCCGGCGGTCGCGGCGACGGCGAGCGCCCAGAGCACCCCGACGAGCCGCTGAACGGCAGCCCCCTGGCGTCCGTGCAGGAGCTGTCCGGCACCGACGGCGATGACCGCAGGGACCCCCACGGTCGCGCGCTGCGCCCAGACGGCGAGGACGTCCCAGAACTCTCCGACGAGGAGGCCGATCGCCGAGAAGGCGAACGCGGCACCGACGTAGCCGATCACCTCCGAGAGGAGCGCACGACGCCGTGTCGCGGTGGCCGCGGCCACCGGTTCGATCGGTGCTCCGGTCGGTGGCGGCGGCTCGGAGCGCTGCTCGAGGGCGAGGATCCGCTCGCCCTGGTCCGCGCTGATGATGCCGGCCCGGACCCACGAGCCGACGCGTTCCTCGATCGCGCTGCAGTCCACGGCGTTCACCTCAGAGCGTCCGGAGGACGCGCTCCTGAACTCTACGCCTCGGCGTTCGGACGTGCCGTACCGGCCGGCCACCGTCCGGCGCCGCACGCGCGGAGGGGGCGCCGTAGCGCCCCCTCCGGGTGTGTTCCGGGTACCGCTCAGACGTCCGCGGTGATCCCGTGCTCGGTCTTGACCTTCGCGACGTGGTGGATCATGAGCCCGTAGCCGGCCTTCGCGGTGATGTCCGCGATGGCGTAGCCGACGTTCACGATCACGAAGGCGAGCGCCGCGTCCCCGAGGAGCACGGGGGCGAGGTACGCGATCGGGTAGAAGCTCCACGTGACCAGCAGGACCGTGCGCAGCGAGCGCAGCGTGCCCTGGACAGCCGGGTTCTCCGAGGTGATCTGACGCGACAGCTCACCGAAGAGCGTCGCGAGGATCAGGACGAAGAACACCATCGACAGGGCCCAGAAGATCCAGGCCGTGGTCGTGTCGTTCGAGATCTCCCCCGGGTAGCCGAGGACGATCATGAGGAACGAGTACGGGACGAGCTTGTTGAGCAGCGCCCGACGACGGGCCGGGGCGATCGACAGCACCAGCACCAGCTCGGTGAGGAGCAGCGGGACGGTGACGACCCAGTCGACGTAGCGGTACGCCTCGTTGAAGCCGCCGCCTGCGAGGGCAGCGTCGAACGAACGCATGATCTGGAAGTAGTGGTATCCGGCGATCGTGACGATGACGCCGGAGATGGTCACGGCCATCCGGTAGGCCGGGGCTACGTCCATGCGGCTGATGAAGAAGAAGATCGCGCTGCCGAGGAACACGGCGAAGGTGAGCGAGAAGAAGCCCCCCACCACCATGGCCTGGTTGGCGCTGAGTCCGAGTGCTGCGACGTTCGTCATGCGGTGGTCTCCCGTTCTCGGGCGGCCGCACTGCGGCCGTCCCTTCCTCAGGCCCGGTGGGGACCGGGTCCTGTCCTGCGCTTGCGACGCCCCGGTGCGGGGCCGTCGTCCTTCCTTCGGACCCCGAAGGGCACGAGGATGGTCGGCGTCATGCGCGTACATCGAGCAGGATCGGGGGGAGACAGGCGTGAGCCGTGAGCGGGTCCCCCCGATCCCTCAGCGCTGAACCCTAGACGAACCGGACCGAGGATTCTTGAACCTCCGCTCCACTTCGTGCGCCCCGCTCCGGAGGGGTCGCGGTCGCACGCGCGAAGCAGTTGAGGTCCCTCGACGTCTCATGCGGAGCGCTCGCGCGGGACCGACCGCAGCTGCGCATGCGGCACGAGGGTCGGGTTCGCCTTCTCGCGCACCGTCGCGGCGTCGATGACGCAGCGACCCACGTCCTCGCGCGAGGGGAGGTCGTACATGGTGCTGAGCAGCACCTCCTCGAGGATCGCCCGCAGCCCCCGCGCACCGGTCTGGCGGAGCATGGCGAGGTCGGCGACCGCCTCGAGGGCGTCAGGGGTGAACTCGAGCTCCACCCCGTCGAGGGCGAAGATGCGCTGGTACTGCTTGACGAGCGCGTTGCGCGGCGTCGTGAGGATGTCGACGAGGGCCTCGACGGACAGGGGCTCCACGGACGCGACGACGGGGAGCCGGCCGACGAACTCGGGGATGAGCCCGAAGCGCACGAGGTCCTCGGGGAGCACACCGGCGAGGAGGTCGGCGAGGTCCTTGTCCCGCTTCGCGCGGACATCGGCCCCGAAGCCGACACCCTGACGGCCTCGCCGCTGCTCGACGATCGTCTCGAGGCCGGCGAACGCCCCGCCGCAGATGAACAGGATGTTCGTCGTGTCGATCTGCAGGGACTCCTGATGGGGGTGCTTGCGGCCGCCCTGCGGCGGCACGGAGGCGACGGTGCCTTCGAGGATCTTGAGCAGCGCCTGCTGCACGCCCTCCCCCGACACGTCACGGGTGATCGACGGGTTCTCCGACTTCCGGGCGATCTTGTCGACCTCGTCGATGTAGATGATGCCGGCCTCAGCGCGCTTCACGTCGAAGTCCGCCGCCTGGATGAGCTTCAGCAGGATGTTCTCGACGTCCTCCCCGACGTAGCCCGCCTCGGTCAGCGCGGTCGCGTCGGCGATGGCGAACGGCACGTTGAGCATCCGCGCGAGCGTCTGGGCGAGGAGCGTCTTGCCCGAGCCGGTCGGGCCGAGGAGCAGGATGTTCGACTTGGCGAGCTCGACGTCGTCCTCGTCGGGCTGCGCGCCGAGCGACGAGGACGTGGAGGACTGGCCGGCGCGCACCCGCTTGTAGTGGTTGTAGACGGCGACGGCGAGCGCACGCTTCGTCGCGTCCTGGCCGACGACGTACTCGTCGAGGAACGCCGAGATCTCCCGGGGCTTGGGGAGCTCCGCGAGCATCGGGAGGGCGACCTCGCCGAGCTCCTCCTCGATGATCTCGTTGCACAGCTCGATGCACTCGTCGCAGATGTACACGCCGGGGCCGGCGATGAGCTTCTTGACCTGCTTCTGCGACTTGCCGCAGAAGGAGCACTTCAGCAGCGCGTCCGCGTCGCTGAACTTCGCCATGCTCGTCCCGTCCCCTCATGCGCCGTCCTGCGGCGACCGCGCATCAGCGCGCGAGCAGCAGGGTAACGCCGGGTCGGCGCCGAGCGCCGCAGCGGAGCACCGTCTGTGGACGGCCGGACGGACAGGTCAGCTGACCGCGGCAATCGCGGGCATCGGCGGGTCGGACTTGCGGCTCGTGATGATCGCATCGATCAGGCCGTAGTCGAGCGCCTCCTGCGCGCTGAGGATGAAGTCGCGGTCCGTGTCCTTGCGGATGCGCTCGACGGACTGGCCGGTCTTGTCGGCGAGGATCGCGTCGAGCATGTCGCGCATGCGCAGGATCTCGTTCGCCTGGATCTCGATGTCGACCGACTGGCCCTCCGCGCCGCCCGACGGCTGGTGCAGCAGCACGCGCGAGTTCGGGAGGGCGAGGCGCTTGCCCTTCGTGCCCGAGGCGAGCAGCACCGCGGCGGCGGAGGCCGCCTGCCCCATGCAGATGGTCTGCACGTCGC
>SKII01000065.1 GCA_007116505.1 Nitriliruptoraceae bacterium | reverse complement strand
TCCGCGACGAGCGCACGGTGCCCGCGGACTTCCGCCACCACGCGCACCGGCTCGGTGCGGTCCTCGCCGCGCGGGCGACCGCGGACCTGCCGACGCGGTCAGGCACGGTCCGTACGCCGCTCGCCGACGCGCCGACGACCCTGCCGGCGGTCCCTGTCGTCGCCGTCCCCGTCCTGCGCGCCGGGCTCGGTCTCCTGCCGGGCGTCCATGAGGCGCTCCCGGACGCGCAGGTCGGCATGGTCGGCCTGGAGCGTGACCCGGAGCCGCTCGAGGCGCGCCGCTACTACTTCAAGGTCCCGCCGCTCGACGGCGCATGGGTGCTCGTGCTCGAGCCGATGCTCGCGACCGGCGGATCGGCCTGCGACGCGGTCCGAGCGCTCGACACCGGCGGCGCCGAGCGGATCGTCGTGGTGTCGGTCGTCGCCACCGAGCAGGGCGTCGCGCGC
The DNA here is from genome assembly GCA_007116505.1 of Nitriliruptoraceae bacterium. The sequence goes on along the minus strand of SKII01000065.1, from coordinate 16,056 downwards.
GTGCTCGGCTGCGACCCGAGGGTGCGCATCGTCACCGCCGCCGTCGACCCCGGTCTCGACGAGCGGGGCTACATCGTCCCGGGGCTCGGCGACTTCGGGGACCGGCTCTTCGGCACGCCGCACTGACGGCTCCGCACGGTCCCGCGGTTCAGACGGGACCGAGGAGCCCGTCCGACGGTGCCGGAGCACGACCGTCCTCGAGGATGAACTCCTCGACACCGAGGAACGCGTCGACGAGCGCGTCGGGGACGTTCATGAAGAACGACTCCTCGCCGATCTGGCTGGCGTGCGCACGCATCGCCGCGAGCTTGGTGCGGACATGGGCGGCGACGTCGACGCGCGTCGTCACCTCCGCGTCGTCGGCACCGAACGCCTCGGGCTCCTCGCCGTCCCCGAACGGTGACGGCAGCCCAGCGCCGACCAGCGCGGCATGCGCAGCGACGAGCCGGCTGCGCGACAGCGTGTGCACGTAGCGGCGCGGAACGGCCCATGGCTCTCCGGGCACGTCGGCGGATGCGTCGGCGGCCAGCTCCAGTGCTCGGACGGTCACGTGGTGAGCCTTGACGTGGTCGGGGTGCCCGTAGGTGCCGTTCACGTCGTCGGACACGACCGCCTCGGGCCGCTCGGCGCGCACGATCGCCGCGAGCCGTCGCGCCGCATCATCGAGGTCCGCACGGTGGAAGCAGTCCGGATGGTCGTTCGCCGGTGTCCCCGCCATGCCCGAGTCGCGGTACCCGAGCTGATGGTGCGCGGCGACGCCGAGGATGGCGATCGCCTCCGCGAGCTCGCGCCGGCGGTGCTCCACGAGCGGGACGTCGCCGAGGTCGATCCCGGCGAGGTTCTCCCCCTCCTCCCCCGCCGTGCAGGTCACGACGACGGTCCGGACGCCCTCCGCCGCAGCCCGGGCGAGCACGCCGCCGCAGGCGATCGACTCGTCGTCGGGGTGGGGGTGCACGCACAGCAGGACCGGCGTCAGGTCGGACATCGTGGGCGCTCCTCGCTCCGGCACTAGCCTCGCGGCGTGGACAGGGACGGAGTGGACAGGGACCCGGACGGTACGCGCAGCGCAGGCGGGGCGACGACGTCGCCCGCCCCTCGCATCACGCTCGTCGACGATGCGGCGCACGTCCGGCCGGCTCTCGCCGACCTCGACCTGCCCGTCGTCGGCGTGGACGTCGAGCGGGCCGACGCCGATCGCTACCACCGTCATGCGGCGCTCGTCCAGGTCGGCGCCGGACCCGGCTGCGTGCTGCTCGACGGCATGGTGCTCGAGGACCTCTCCGAGCTGCAGGCGCACCTCGCGACCCGTCTCAGCGTGCTGCACGCGGCCCACAACGATGTCGTCCCGCTCGCGGCGAAGGGCGTCGAGCCGCCACGCCTCGTCGACACCGCGGTCGCCGCGGCGGTGCTCGGCCTCCCCATCGGGCTCGGCGTGCTGCTCGAGGAGGTGCTCGGCGTCACGATCGAGGGTGACAAGGAGTCCTTCCAGCGTGCCGACTGGGCGGCGCGACCGATCCCCGCGCCGATGCAGGCCTACGCGGCCGGCGACGTCGTGCACCTGCCGGCGCTGTGGGAGCGGCTCGCCGACCGGCTCGACGTCGCAGGGCGGATGGGGTGGTTCGAGCAGGAGCTCGAGGCGAGCCTCACGAACGCGGTGACCGACACGCGGGACTGGCGGAGGGTGCGGGGCGTCGGCCGGCTCGCACCACGCCAGCAGGTGGTCGCCCGCATGCTGTGGGAGGCGCGCGAGGACATCGCCCGGAGCGAGGACATCGCGCCGAACCTGCTGCTGCACGACGAGGTCATCCTCGCGCTCGCCGCCGAGCCACCGCGGACCGCCGCGCAGCTCGCGCGACGCGCGCGACGCCGGCGCCGCATGCAGGAGGTGCACGCCGAGCGCTTCCTCGCCGTCGTCCTCGACGCCGAGGAGCAGGACCCCCCGGCGTCGGACCCGGACCGGCGGCGCTGGACGGACCGCGACACGCGCGCCTTCGACCGGCTCCGCGAGGCGCGCGCCGAGGTCGCCCGCGGGCTCGGCATCGACGCCGGCGTGCTGTGCTCGTCACGGACGCTCAAGGACGCGGTCAAGGCGGACCCGGCGGACGCGGAGGCGCTGTGCGACGCGGCCGGGCTGCGGCCGTGGCAGCAGGAGCTGCTCGGCGACGTGCTGTGGCGCGCCTACCGAGGCAGGTCGCCCGAGCCGTCCTCGTCGGCCGGCTGACCGGACAGCTCGCGCAGCTTGCGCGCGAGCACCGACGGCATCGCGAACTCGACGTCCTCGTCGACGACCATCACGGTGTCGACCTCGACGTCGCCGCGTGCGCGGAACCACGCGATGACGCCCTCGACCAGCTCCTCGGGCGCCGACGCTCCGGAGGTCAGCCCGACCGTGCCTGCACCCTCGAGCCACGCCTCGTCGATCATCGACGCGTCCTCGACGAGGTGGGAGGGGACCCCCCGGTCGCGCGAGACCTCCACGAGCCGCTTCGAGTTCGACGACGTCTCCGAACCGACGACGAGGATCAGGTCGCAGCGCTCCGCGAGCACCTTGACGGCGTCCTGCCGGTTCTGCGTCGCGTAGCAGATGTCGTCGCTCTTCGGCTGGGTGAGCATCGGGAACATCTGCCGCAGCCGGTCGACGACGGACGCGGTCTCGTCCATCGAGAGCGTGGTCTGCGTGATGTAGGCGACGTCGGCGTCCCCGTCGATCGCGAGCCGCTCGACGTCCTCCGGCGTCTCGACGAGCGTGATCGCCTCGGGCGCCTGGCCCATCGTGCCGATGACCTCCTGGTGACCCTCGTGCCCGACGAGCACGATGCGCTTGCCGTCGCGCGCATAGCGGCGCGCCTCATGGTGCACCTTCGTCACGAGCGGGCACGTCGCGTCGATGAGGACGTGGCCGAGCCGGCGCGAGTTCTCGAACGCCTCGGGCGGCGAGCCGTGCGCACTGAAGACCATCACGCTGCCCTCGGGCACCGTGGTCTCGTCCTCGACGAACACCGCGCCGCGCCGACGGAGCGACTCGACGACGTGGGTGTTGTGGACGATCTCGTGGCGGACGTGGACCGGGGCGCCGTAGGCCTCGAGGGCCTTCTCGACGATCAGGACGGCGCGGTCCACACCGGCGCAGAACCCGCGCGGCGCAGCGAGGAGGAGCGTGTGGGGGGCCATGCGGCGAGGGTACCGACGGGTGCTCAGCGCCGGTCCGCACGCCCGGCGACGCTCGACGACGGGCAGAGGTCCTCCACGGGGCATGCGTCGCAGCGACGGGCCCGCGCGTCGCACGCCCCACGACCGTGGTGGATGAGGACGTCGGACACGGCGAGCCAGCGCTCCTGCGGGTAGAGCCCCATGAGGTCGCGCTCGACCCCGACGGGGTCCTTCGCACGGCTGAGCGCGAGGCGGCGCGCGAGACGGCCGACGTGCGTGTCGACGGCGATGCCCTCGTGGACGCCGAAGCCGTTCGCCAGCACGACGTTCGCGGTCTTGCGTGCCACGCCCGGGAGCGCCACGAGCGCATCCATGTCGGCGGGGACCTCGCCGCCGTGCCGCTCGACGATGAGCGCCGCGGCCGCCCGGAGGGTCCTCGCCTTGCTGCGGAACAGCCCGAGCTCACCGATGAGCGCCTCGAGCTCCTCCTGCGTCGCGCCGGCGGTCGCTGCGGCATCGGGGAAGCGGGCGAACAGGCGCGGCGTGACCCGGTTGACGCGCTCGTCGGTCGACTGTGCGCTCAGCATCGTCGCGGCGAGCAGCTCCCACGTGGACGTGAAGTCGAGGGCGATGCGCGCGTCGGGGATCGCCGCAGCGAGCCGATCGAGGATGAGTGGCGCTCGGAGCGCACGCCGTGCGTCGCGACCCGGGGTCGCCGTCCCCCCGGGGGTCGCTGTCGCCACGGTGCTCAGTACCGCACGGCGGCGTAGCGGCGGAGCTTCTCGAGACGGTGCCGGGCCTCGATGGTGCGGACCGTCCCCGACTTCGAGCGCATCACGAGCGACTGCGTGACCGCCCCGATGCCGTCGAACAGCACGCCCTTGAGCAGCTGGCTGTTCGTGATCCCCGTGCAGGCGAAGAACGAGTCCTCCGAGGTGACGAGGTCGTTGACGGTGAGCTGACGGTCGAGGTCGTAGCCGGCCTCGCGGGCCATCGCCGCCTCGGCGTCGCTGCGGGCCCACAGGCGCCCGAGGATCTGCCCACCGAGCGCCTTCACCGCACAGGCGGACGTGACACCCTCCGGCGTCCCGCCGATGCCGTACAGCATGTCGACCTGTGGTCGCTCCTCCCACGCGGCGAGGATCGCACCCGCGACGTCGCCGTCGGGGATCAGCTGGAGCCGCGCGCCGACCCGACGGATCTCCGCCTTCGCGTCCTCGTGACGGTCACGGTCGAGCATCATCACCGTGATCTCCGACACGTCGCGGCCGAGGGAGCGGGCGACGGCATGGAGGTTGTCCGTGAGCGGCCGGTCGAGGTCGACCGCGTCCGCCGCCGCGGCCCCGACGACCATCTTCTCCATGTAGACGCAGGGGCCGGGATCGAAGAGCGCACCAGCGGGCGCGGCGGCGAGCACCGCGATGGCGCCGGGGCGTCCCTCGGCGAGCAGACGCGTGCCGTCGACGGGGTCGACGGCGAGGTCGACCTGCGGTGGCTGGCCGGTCCCGACCCGCTCGCCGTTGAACAGCATCGGCGCCTCGTCCTTCTCGCCCTCGCCGATGATGATGGTCCCCTCCATCACCACCGTGTCGAGGACCTGACGCATCGCGTCGACGGCGGCCTGGTCACCGCCCTCCTTGTCGCCGCGGCCCTGCCAACGCGCGGCCGACATCGCCGCGGCCTCCGTGACCCGGACGATCTCGATCGCGAGGTTGCGGTCCGGACGTTCGATCAGGTCACCCATGTCGCCCTCCCCTCCCCCCGCTCGGCGCACGTGCCGCAGCGCAGAGCGGCAGGCTACCGAAGGCGCTCAGGTGGCGATCCGGCGGTAGCTGCGCACCGCGACGAACGCGAAGACGGCCGTGATGGCGGCGATCCACGCCAGCGCCCGCACGATCTCCGTCGCCAGGTCCTGACCGACGGGCAGCGCCCCCTCACCGAGGATCAGCCCGCGCATCGCGTTCGTGACGACGGTGAGCGGCTGATGGTCGGCGAACGCCCGCAGCCAGGCGGGCATCGTCTCCGTCGGGAGGAACACGGAGGACGCGAACACGAGCGGGAAGATGGGGAGGAACGCGGCGGACTGCACCGCCTCGGGCGTGCGGACCTTCAGCCCGACCGCAGCCATGACCCACGACAGCGAGTGGGCGAACAGGAGCGCGAGCGCGAACGCAGCGAGGAAGCGCACGAGCGATGTCTGGTAGCGGAAGCCGAGCAGCGTGCCGACGGACACCATCAGGCCGATGACCACCGCGTTGCGTACGAGGTCCGCGCCGGTACGGCCGGCGAGCACGGCGGAACGCGCCATCGGGAGGGCGCGGAAGCGGTCGATGACCCCGTTCTGCAGGTCCTCGGTGAGACCCAGTGCGGTCTGGCCCGACCCGAACGCGGCGACCTGGATCATCAGCCCCGGCACCAGCCAGTTCAGGTAGCGGCCGCCCGCCGCCGCCGGCAGCGCCCCCTCGATCGCGCCGCCGAAGACGAACGTGAACAGCACGAGGAACATGACCGGCTGCACGGTCGCGAAGACGAGCAGCTGCGGGAGCCGCACGTTGCGAAGCAGGTTGCGCCGCCCGATGACGAGGGCGTCGCGCACGGCGCTCGCCGGCGTCGTGCGGGTACGGAGGATGCGGGGGTCCCTGACCTCGCTCATGTCGCTCACCTCGCTCAGCTCGCTCATGCGGTCGGCCCTCCGGTGACGGCGAGGAAGACGTCGTCGAGCGTCGGCCGCTGCAGCGCCAGGTCCTCGGGCGTGAGACCCTCCGCATCGAGCGCACGCACGACCGCGACCAGCGTCGCGGTGCCCGCGCGCGCCGGGACGCGCAGGAGGACGCCCGACGTGTCGGACGACGGTGCCTCACCGACGACCGCGGCGAGCACCGTGGCCGTGCGCTCCCGGTCGCCCGGCGCGGGCCGGACCTCGAGCACCGCACCGGCGACCCGCTCCTTCAGCTCGTCCGCCGTGCCCTCGGTGACGATGCGGCCGTGGTCGATGACGGCGATGCGGTCGGCCAGCCGGTCGGCCTCCTCGAGGTACTGGGTGGTCAGGAGCACGGTCGTGCCCTGCGCGACCAGGTCGACGACGAGCTCCCAGACCTCCATGCGGCTGCGCGGGTCGATGCCGGTCGTCGGCTCGTCGAGGAACATCACCTGCGGACGCCCGACGAGCGACGCGGCGAGGTCGAGCCTGCGCCGCATGCCCCCGGAGTAGGTCGAGACCCGACGTCCCGCGTCCTCCGAGAGACCGATCCGCTCGAGCACCTCGTCGGCGCGCCGCCGAGCCTCGCGCGCACGCAGGCCGTAGAGGCGCCCCACCATCTCGACGTTCTCGCGTCCCGTGAGGTACGCGTCGACGGCCGCGAACTGCCCGGCGAGCCCGATGCGAGCCCGTGCGGACGTCGGGTCGGCGAGGACGTCGACGCCGGCGACCTCGACGGTGCCCGAGCGTGGGCGCAGCAGCGTCGCGAGGACCCGGATGAGCGTCGTCTTCCCCGCACCGTTCGGACCCAGCAGGCCGTGCACGACCCCGGGCTGCACGTCGAGGCTGACCCCGTCGAGGGCACGCACGCTGCCGAAGTCGTGGACGACGTCACGTACCCGAACGATCGCCTCGGACATCGGGAGCACCTCTCGGCCGTCGGGGACGGCTCAGGACGGGAGTCGGGACCTCGGGGGTCGGGGAGGGGTCAGCGGCCGTAGCGCCGGGTGCGACGCTGGTAGTCGCGCAGCGCGCGGAGGAAGTCGATGCGGCGGAACTCCGGCCAGTACGCGTCGCAGAAGTGGTACTCGGCGTGCGCGGACTGCCACATGAGGAAGCCCGACATGCGGACCTCGCCGGACGTGCGGATGATCAGGTCGGGATCGGGCAGACCCGTGGTGTAGAGGTGCGCGGCCACGTCGTCGGGAGTGAGCGCCGCCGCCACCTGGTCGATGGTGCAGCCCTCCGCCGCGCGCTCGAGGAGCAGGCTCCGGAGCGCGTCCGTGATCTCCTGACGTCCGCCGTAGCCGACGGCCACCTGCACGCGCATCCGGTCGTGGTGCGCCGTGGCCGCCTCCGCACGAGCCAGCCGTGCGCGGACCTCCTCGGGAAGGAGGTCGAGCGCACCGACCGCGCTCACGCGAACGCCGTCGCGCTGGCCGCGCTCGCTGCCGATGCGCTCGACCGTCTCCGGGATGATCCGCATCAGGCCGGACAGCTCCGCGTCCTCACGCGCGAAGTTCTCGATGGAGAGGAGCCACAGCGTGACCACGGGGACGCCGAGCTCGAGGCACCAGTCGAGGAAGCGGTCGATGTTCGCCGCACCGGCCTCATGTCCGGACGTCGCGTCGGCACCCCGTGCGGCCGCGTAGCGCCGGTTGCCGTCCATGATCACGCCGATGTGGCACGGCAGGTCACCCGCGACGACGTCGCGCTCGAGACCGCGCTCGTAGAGGCGGTAGACGAGCTCCTGAGGGCGCATGGACATGCTCGGAGGCTAGTCCGGCGCCCCTGCCGGCCCGTTGGTACCCTCCCGTCCGAGCGGTAGGTACGGCCGGGCATCGTGTCGGAGGACACCCATCGGCCCGCCGACCCCGCCCGGGAGCGCCACGCGCCCCGGAGACCCGCTCCGGCACCCACGACGCCCACCCGGGCATCGCTCCGGTGCCGGTGCGCCCGACCACAGCATCGAGGTGAACCCCCCATGGCCGAGACCTTCCTCAGCCAGGAGGCCCACGACCGGCTCAGCGCCGAGCTCGAGGACCTCCGGACCAACGGTCGTCCGCGCATCTCCGCGGAGATCGAGGTCGCGCGCGCACACGGCGACCTGCGCGAGAACGCCGAGTACCACGCGGCGAAGGACGAGCAGGGCCGTATGGAGGCCCGCATCCGCCAGCTCGAGGCGCTGCTCGACAGCGCCGTCATCGGCGAGCGGGACTCGGCCGACGAGGTCGCTCCGGGCGTGGTCGTCGTCCTCGAGCCCGCCGGCGACCAGGACACCTACCTCGTCGGGAGCCGTGAGGACCGCCACCGCGACCTCGAGGTGCTCAGCGCAGACTCCCCGATGGGACGCGCCGTGCTCGGTGCACGTGCCGGGGAGACCCGGACGTTCGAGACGCCGGCCGGCGCGAGCCTCGACGTGCGCGTCGTCGAGATCCGCCTGCCCTGACGCTCGGCCGGACCGGGCGCTGCGTCAGACGAGGCGCTCGAGCACCATGGCCATGCCCTGACCGCCGCCGACGCACATCGTCTCGAGCCCGTAGCGGCCGTCGCGCTCCGCGAGCCCGTTGATCAGCGTCGAGGTGATGCGCGCACCGGTCATGCCGAACGGGTGGCCGACCGCGATCGCACCGCCGAACGGGTTGAGCCGCTCGGGGTCGATGCCGAGCTGCTTGGCCGACGGCAGCACCTGCGCGGCGAACGCCTCGTTGATCTCGACGACGTCCATGTCGTCGATGGTGAGCCCGGCGTTGGCGAGCGCGCGCTGCGAGGCCTCGACGGGGCCGAGCCCCATCAGCTCCGGGTTGAGCGCCGACACACCGGTGGCGACGACACGGGCGAGCGGCGTGAGTCCGAGCTCCTCCGCGAGCACGTCGCTGACGACGATCACGGCCGCCGCGCCGTCGTTGAGCGGGCAGGCGTTACCAGCCGTGATGAGACCGTCCGGGCGGAACACCGGCTGGAGGGTCGCCATCTTGTCACGGTCGGCGAGACGCGGCGACTCGTCGCGGTCGAACACGCGTCCGTCGGCGAGCGTCACCGGCATCACGTCGCGTGACCAGAACCCGCTCTCGGCCGCAGCCGCGTAGCGCTGCTGGGATGCGAAGGCGAAGTCGTCCATCTCCTCGCGGGTCGTGCCGGTCAGGCGCGCGACGTTCTCGGCGGTCAGGCCCATCGGGATGTAGATGTCGGGCAGGCCGTCGGGCGCCACGTACGTGTCCCCGCCCTCCTGCGCGGTCGCCATCGTGCGGGCGAGCGCGTCGGCGAAGCGCGGGTTCCGGGCGCTCTCCGGCGCGTCGGACGTCCCGTTGCCGTAGCGCGACACCATCTCCACGCCGGCGGAGACGAACGCGTGCCCCTCGCCCGCGCGGATCGCGTGCATGGCCATCCGGGTCGTCTGCAGCGACGACGAGCAGTAGCGCGTGATGGTCGTCCCGGGGACCGTCTCCCACCCGAGGAGCGTCGTCACGACGCGCCCCATGTTGAAGCCGTGCTCGCCGCCGGGCAGCCCGCAGCCCAGGTGCAGGTCGTCGATGCGGTCGGGCGTGAGCGCGGGGACCTTCGCCATCGCGGCCGCGACGACGTCGGCGGTGACGTCGTCGGGTCGGACGTCGACGAGCGAACCCTTGAACGCGCGCCCGATCGGCGTGCGCGCCGTCGCGACGATGACTGCCTCCGGCATGCCGTACCCCCTCGGGCCCCCGGCCCGTCCGAAGCCTCATGGTCGACGTCGCCGTCGACTGCTCGCTCAGAGGCTAACCCGAGGGCTGACCGGCCCGCGATGGCTGACGGGTGGCGTCCTCCGCGACGGCCGAGTAGCGCCCTCCCTCCGCCCGGACACGGACGCGCAGGCCGAACGCGGCGGAGACGGCGCCGTCCTGGAGCGTGTCCGCCGCCGCCCCCCTGGCGACGAGCCGACCGCCCCGGAGCAGCGCGACGTCCCGGACCCCGGTCGGGAGCTCCTCGAGATGGTGGGTGACGAGCACGACGGTGGGACCGTGCGGCTCGGTGAGCAGGAGGTCGAGGTCCGCGAGCAGCTGCTCACGGCCGGCGAGGTCCATGCCGGCGAACGGCTCGTCGAGCAGCAGGAGCTCGGGGTCGAGCATGAGGGCGCGCGCGATGCGGACCCGCTGCCGCTCACCCTGGCTGAGCGTGTGGACGCGGCGATGGGCGAGCCGCGTGATGCCGACGCGTCCGAGTGCTCGGACGACGCGTTCCTCGAGCCCCGATGCGCCGTCGAGCGGATCACCGACCGGCCACGTCGACCCGAGGGCTGCGGCAGCGACCAGATGGTCCACGCGGGCACGTGCCCGGTCGAGCTCGTCGAGCGCGACCGAGACCCAGCCGACACGGGTCCTGAGCGGCCGGACGTCGCCACCGCCCAGCCGCACACCGAGCACCTCCGCGGTGCCGAGCGAGGGGTGGAGCCGTGCCGCCATGACGCGCAGCAGCGTCGTCTTCCCCGAGCCGTTGGGCCCGAGGAGGGCGAGATGGCGCCCCCGCTCGACCGTGAGGGTGATGTCGTCGAGGAGGACGGCACCCCCGATCCGCACGCCGACCCCGCGCAGCGCGACCGCCGGATGCTCCACGATGCCCTCCCGGGACCCGTCAGGAGGGGTCCTCCGCCCGATGCTAGGGTCACTGCCGGGCGAGGCGGCGAGCGTCGCAGGCCCACCGACGTCGGCTGGCCGAGGTCCGACGCGCATCCCTCTGGAGGTCCCGAATGTCCGCTCCCCTCCCGTCCGCCCGCAGCGTCACGCTGAACCCGTCGCAGGAGCAGCTCCGCGCCTGGGTGCTGGAGCACATGCCGCGCATCGTCGAGACGGAGTTCGGCAACCTCAACTACCCCGCACGCATCCTCGCCCGACTCACCCCGTCGACGTTCTTCGTCTCCGACGTCGAGACCGGCAAGCCGGTCATGTCGCGCGCCGAGGCGGCTGCGTACGCGGCGAAGCAGGACGCCTACATCGCCGAGCAGGACATGGTCGAGCTCCGTGGCTACATCGGCCCCGATCCGTCGTTCCGGACCGGCGCGCGCCTGTTCATGGAGCAGCGCAACGCGAACGTGATCGCGATGCAGGACCAGCTGTACTTCCCTGTCGACGACGCGTGGACGCCCGAGTTCACCGTCATCTACACCCCGGGGCTGCGTATCCCTGAGCACAACGAGGAGTGCCTGATCCTCGTGGACCTCGACACGTGGACGACCCGCGTGATGGGCTCGGACTACTTCGGCGAGTCGAAGATGGGCGGCCTGCGGATGTGGAACCGTCTCGTCCACGACCGCGGCGGCCTCGCCATGCACTCCGGTGCGAAGACGTTCCCGCCGGAGTCGACGCCGGACGGCGTGGAGAAGCTCGCGCTCATCATCGGCCTCTCGGGCACGGGCAAGACGACGACGACGTTCCGCAACGTCCGCGGCTCGCTGCCGGTCCAGGACGACTTCATCGCGCTGATGCCGGACGGGACCGTCCACACGACGGAGAACGGCTGCTTCGCGAAGTCCTACGGGCTCGACCCCGACGACGAGCCGACGATCCACGCCGGCGCGACCCGCTCCGACGCGTGGCTCGAGTCCGTCGCCGTCGACGAGGCGACCGGCAAGGTCGACTTCTTCGACGACAGCTACACGGCGAACGGCCGCGTCACGTTCCCGCTCGCCAACATCCGGCACCGCGACCCGAGCGACCTGCCGAAGGCGAGCTACCTGTTCATCCTCAACCGCAACGCGGACATCATCCCCGCCGTCGCGCGCCTCACGAAGGACCAGGCCGCGACGTACTTCATGCTCGGTGAGACCGAGGGGACGAGCGCCGGCGGTGCTCACGAGGCCGGCAAGAAGCTGCGCGTGCCCGGGACGAACCCGTTCTGGTTCGAGGAGGAGTCCTCGATGGGCAACCGCTTCCTCGAGCTCCTCGAGACGTGCGACCTCGAGGTCTACCTCCTCAACACCGGCCGCATCGGTGGCGGGGACGATGACGAGCGCTCGAAGAAGGTCTCGATCTCGACGTCGGCCGCGGTCCAGGGTGGCATCATCGCCGGCAGCATCCAGTGGGTGACCGACCCGGACTTCGGCTACGAGGTCGCGGCCTCCTGCCCAGGCATCGACGACGTCGAGCTGCTGCAGCCACGCCAGCTCTACGAGCGGCAGGGCCGGCAGGACGAGTACGCGGACATCGTGGAGCAGCTCCGCGTCGCGCGACGCGAGTACCTGGCCGGGTTCGCCTCGCTCGACCCGCGCGTAGCCGCGGCTGCCGAGGGCTGAGCGACCGCATGCCCGTCGAGGTCCCGCTCCCCGAGCTCGGTGAGTCTGTCGAGGGCGGTGTCCTCGTCGCGTGGCTCGTCGCCGTCGGGGACACGGTGACCGAGGGGCAGGCGATCGCCGAGGTGTCGACCGACAAGGTCGATACGGAGGTCCCGAGCCCACGGTCCGGGGTCGTGACGCGGCTCGTGGCCGACCTCGAGGCGGAGGTCCCCGTTGGGGGTGTCCTGCTCGAGCTCGAGCCGGCCGAGGCCACCTCGGAGGCCCCGACGCAGCCTGCGCCGGAGCCCGCGCCGACCTCAGCCCCTGCTGCGACGGCCCCTGCTGCGACGGCCCCTGCTGCGACGGCTGAGCCCGCACCTGCGCCTCCCGTCCGTGCACCCCGTGACGCCGGTGCGCCCCTCGATGCGGAGGCGGCCGCGATGCGGCTCTCCCCGATCGTGCGCCGCCTGCTGCGCGAGCACGCGCTCGACCCGCGCGGCATCGTCGGGACGGGACCCGCAGGACGGGTCACCCTCGACGACGTCCGTGCCGCCCTCGAAGGTGGCGCACCGCGGCTCGCCGCTCCTGCACCCGTCCGGGCGTCGCTCGGCCCGGAGGGCGGCTCCCGCACGGAACCGCTCAGCCGCATGCGGCGTGTCATCGCACAGCGCATGCACGAGAGCCTGCAGACGACCGCGCAGCTGACCGCGGCGGTCGAGGCGGACGTCACGCGGATCATGAGCCTCCGCGGACGCGTGAGGGAGGCCGCCCGCGCGCGCCACGGCATCTCCCTCTCCCCCATGGCGTTCCTCGCGCACGCGACCGTCCGAGCGCTCGCGCAGCACCCGCTCCTCAACGCGTCGCTCGATGTCGACGCCGGGACCATGACGCTGCATGCCGGTGTGAACCTCGGCATCGCCGTCGACGCTCCGAACGGGCTCATCGTCCCCGTCATCCACGACGCACACGAGCTCGGACCGGTGTCGCTGCAGCAGCGGATCGCGGACCTCGCCGACCGGGCCCGCACGAAGCGCATCACCCCTGACGACCTCTCGGGTGGGACGTTCACGATCACCAACACCGGATCGCGCGGCTCGCTGTTCGACACCCCGATCCTCAACCCGCCGGAGGTCGGCATCCTCGCGACGCCGGCGATCGAGAAGCGACCTGTCGTCGTCACCGATGAGGACGGCACCGACCGCATCGCGATCCGGCATCGCACCTACCTGTGCCTGACCTACGACCACCGGCTGATCGACGGTGCGGACGCCGCCCGGTTCCTCAGCGACCTCGCCGCGCTCGTCGACTCCGACGCGTGGGGCCCCGAGGTGGACGAGCTGCTCGGCTGATCAGGCGGCCGCCGGACCGCGGCCGAACCTCAGGCGGCCGCCGGACCGCGGCCGAACCTCAGGCGGCCGCCGGACCACGGCCGACGACCACGTACACACCGATGACGATGAGGGCTGCTCCTCCGAGGCGGACCGGGTCGAGCGCGACGATGCGCCCCGCGAGCCCGCTCGACTCGATCCCGAACCCGACCAGCAGCTGCACGCCTGTCACGAGCGCGAGCGTCGAGGCGAGCCCGAGTCCGCCGACCGCCACCGCGATCCCGGTGATCAGCAGCACACCGGCGACACCTGCGAGCAGCCCCCACGGGGCCGCCCGGACCACCTCGAAGCGGAGGCTGGTGCGGCTCAGCGCGACGGCTGCGAGCGCGAAGGCGAGCCCTCCTACGTGCACCCACGTGGCGACGACGAACGCGGGCAGGCGTTCCCCGAACGCGCTGATGATGGCGGTCTGCACGGCGATGAGCGTGCCCGCCGCGATACCGGCGACGACCGCGAGGCGCATGGCCGACCTCCGCCCCGACGTGGGGACCGATCCTTGCCGTCCGCCGCTCAGCGGCAGGCGGCGACGAGGTAGGGGTAGGGGTTGTGCGGGGCGCCACCGGCGGGCCTGCGCTCGAAGTGGACGGGCGGGGCGCTGCGCACCGCGTTGCCCGTGTAGCCGTTGAAGCCGATGTGCTCCCCGGCGACGACGCGACGGCCGGCGACCGCGGTCGACGTGTAGCCGTTGAGGTGCGCGTAGTAGTAGGTGGCGCCGTCGTCGCCACGCAGGTGCAGCCCGATCCCGCCGAGCCGGCTCAAGGAACGTCGGACGATGACGCCGCTCGTGAAGGCGTAGACGGGGACGTTGAACGGCGCCATCACGTCCGTCCCCTGGTGCCGACGTCCCCCGGAGCGCGGAGCTCCCCACGTGTCGCGGAAGGACACGACCCGCCGGTCCATGACGCAGGAGTAGATGCCGGACTGCCGGGCGTTCTGGATGAGCCGCTGCCGGGCTGCGAGCGTCTCGAGACCGCGGACCCGCTGCTGCGCAGCATCGAGCTGGCTGGCGAGGGCCTCCCGGGCCTCCTCCGCCTCGGCCTCGAGCGCCTCGAGCGCCTCACGTCGCACCTCGGCGAGCGCGATCGTCTGCCCGAGCGCGAGACGCGAGGCACGCGCCTCATCGAACAGCGCAGTGTCACGCCGCTGCACGACCGCAGCCAGCCCCGCGCGCTCGATGGCCGCTTCAGGACCGCCCTCGCCGAGCAGCAGCTCGAACGTGCTGCTCGCCCCGTGCTTGAAGAGATTGCGCGCGCGGTCAGCCAGCCGGACGTCGAGCTCGCGGACCTCGTCGGCGAGCTCGACGCCACGCCGCTCGAGCCGCTCGAGCTCGTGGGTCGCCTCCTCGACGGCTGCCCACCGCTGCTCGTAGCGGGCCGCGGCGGCGTCGAGGTCGTTCTGGAGCCCGGCGGCCCGGTCCCTCGCCTCCTGCAGGCCGGCGACCTGAGCGGCGGAGGGGCTCGGTGGGACGAGCACGGCCGTGACGAGCAGGGAGGCGATGACCGCGAGGCTGAGGACGACACCCGCGCGACGACGCAGCACTGGACGCCCTCGCGACCACCACCGACCACCGACCACCGACACGCACTGCTCCCCGTGAGACTTCGCTCCGGGGGAGTCCGCTGGCCGTCAACGACCGTGGCGGCTCCCTCGATGTTGCTCCGGAGCGTCGCGTGGAGGGTAGGGGATGCCTGAGGGACGCCGCACACGGGGCCGTCAGGGACCCGTCCCTTCGGACACTGTCCATCCGCTCGATCGTGGGCTCCGGCCGGCGGAACGGGCCCTCGGAGCCGGCCCTCGCAGCCGGCCCTCGGAGCCGCTCAGAGCGTCGGGTCCGGCCCGTCGCTGCGGAAGCCGTCGTCGAGGATGCGCTCCGCGAGCTCCGCTGCAGCGGCGGGGGGCCCGGCCGCCAGCAGCTCCTCGAGCGCGAGGCGGAACACCTCGGCCGTCGCGTTGATCCGGAGGATGTAGGGCTGCAGGTCGTCGGTCCGCAGCAGGAGCTCGGGCTGGTCGGCGACGGCCTCCAGGTAGGAGACCCACGAGTCGAGGTGCGGCAGGTACGCCTCGCGCACCCCGGCCACCTCAGCACCCGCCGTGCGGGCGACGATGCGGGGCCGCCGGTCGAGGAGGCCGCCCGCCCCCGTGCCGGCGGCGCGACCGATGCGGTCCAGCGCCACCTCCCGGTCCGACGTGCCGTCGAAGGCCCGGTCGACCTCGTCGTTGAAGACGAGCATGAGGGCCTCGGTGCCGACGATGTCCTCGAGGACGGCGATGAGCTCGCGCTCGCGCTCCGCCGCGACGACGGAGGAGCTCCGCAGCGCGTCGGGGAGCGCGACATGGTCCGACGCCACGAGCCCTCCGCCGAAGCCCGCTGCAGCGACGAGGAGCACGCCGAGCAGCGCAGCGACCCTCCGGCGACCGCTGCCACGCCGGCGCGCGGGGGCGACCGAGGCACGGTCAGCAGCCACGACGCGCTCGAAGGGCGTCGGTGGAGGACCGGGCTCGTCCGGCGACCCGACCATGCTGCGCTCCTCCCGCGACGCCCCGTAGCCCGAGGACGGTGACGGATGACGGATGAC